>JBKJTM010000099.1:0-9968 GCA_046590805.1 Usitatibacter sp. | reverse complement strand
GCGCGAAAAGGGTGTGCCGGAGCGCGAGTGTGGTCATAAGCCCTTCATTCTACGCAAGTTCGAGCCATTTTCGGGGTGTGATTTGGTGAATCAAACCGGGAGCGTGGTGTCTCCATGAGGTTGCGCGCCCTCTGACATAATTCAACGCCCGGCGTGACTGCGCCGTTCGGACCACTCCCCAATGCGAACCCTCCCTGCTTGCCTCTTGGCGGCCATTCTCGGCGCCGCCCCGATCCTTTCCCCGGCGCAGCCCGCAAAGGCCAAGGCACCACCGCCGGTGATTCGCGCCGTGCCCCCCAAGGCGGTGCCGCCGCCGCGCGCCGCGCAGCAGCCCGTCAAGGTGACCGAAGTCGAGGGCATCACCGAATACCGCCTTTCGAACGGGCTCAGGGTGCTGCTCTTCCCCGATCCGTCCAAGCCCACGATCACCGTGAACATCACGTATCTCGTCGGAAGCCGCCACGAGAACTACGGCGAGACCGGCATGGCGCACCTGCTCGAGCACCTGCTTTTCAAGGGGACGCCGAAGCACCCGGCGATCGACCAGGAGTTCAACACGCGGGGCGTGCGCTACAACGGCACCACGTGGCTCGACCGTACCAACTACTTCGAGATGTTCCAGGCGAGCGACGACAACCTCGCCTGGGCGATCGAGCTCGAGGCCGACCGGATGGTCAACTCGAACATCGCCAGGAAGGACCTGGACAGCGAGATGACGGTGGTGAGGAACGAGTACGAGTCGGGGGAGAACTCGCCCTTCAGCGTGATGTTCAAGCGCCTGCAGAGCATCGCCTACGACTGGCACAGCTACGGGCGCTCGACCATCGGCAACCGTAGCGACATCGAGAACGTCCGCATCCAGAACCTGCAGGCTTTCTACCGCATGTACTACCAGCCCGACAACGCCGTGCTGCTGGTCGCCGGCAAGTTCGACGAGGCGCGCGCCCTGGCGCTCGTGGTACAGCATTTCGGCCCCATCCCCAAGCCCACGCGCGTGCTGCCGCCGGAGTGGACCGCGGAGCCTACGCAGGACGGCCCGCGCGAGTTCCAGGTGCGCAGGAAGGGCGACATCCAGATCGTCGGCATCGCCTACAAGGTGCCCTCCAACCTGCACCAGGATTCCGACGGGCTCGGCTTCGCCAACCTGATCCTCTCCCAGGTGCCCACCGGGCGGCTGCACAAGGCGCTGGTCGAGACCGGCAAGGCGGCGCAGGTGTTCGGCTTCCCGCTGATGGGCAGTCACCCCGGGCTGCAGATCTTCGGCGCGGTGGTGAAGAAGGGCGATGCGGTGGAGCCGGTACGCGACGAGCTGATCAAGCTGGTCGAGAGCTTCGGCGAGCAGCCCCCCACCAAGGAGGAGATGGACCGCTCGAAGCAGAATTTCCTCAACGCCGCCGAGAAGGCACTCGCCAACCACGAGTCGCTCGGCGTGCAGATGTCGGAGTACATCGCGCTCGGCGACTGGCGGCTCTTCTTCCTGGCGCGGGACGACATCGACAAGGTCACGGCCGAGCAGGTGGCGAAGACGGCGAAGACCTATTTCCGCCGCGACAACCGCACCGTGGGTTTCTTCCTGCCGGAGGACACGCCGCAGCGCGTGGACGTGCCCGCCGCGCCCAACGTGGCCGACGTGATGAAGGACTTCAAGCCCAAGGCCGCGACCAGCGTCGCCGAGGCCTTCGAGCCCACGCAGGAGAATATCGACAAGCGCACGAAGCGGGTGCAGGTCGGCAACGTGAAAGTGGCGCTGCTCTCGAAGAAGAACCGCGGCGAGACGGTGAACGTGTCGATCACCCTGCGCATCGGCAACGAGAAAGATCTCTTCGGCCAGCGCCTCAACGCGACCCTGGCGGGCAGCATGATGGCGCGCGGCACGACCCAGTACACCCGCGCGCAGCTCTCCGACGAGTGGGAGCGGCTGAAGGTGAGCGGCCGCGTCGCCGGCTCGACCGCCAACCTGCAGACCACGCGCCCCAACCTGGAGGGGACGCTGCGCCTGGCGGCCCACGTGATGAAGGAGCCCAGCTTCAACGAGCAGGAATTCGAGCAGCTGCGCAACCAGCGCATCACCGGCATCCAGGCGCAGTTCTCCGAGCCCGAGGCGCGCGCCGGCGACGAGCTCTCGAAGCACTTCAACACCTATCCCAAGGGCGACTGGCGCTACAGCCCGCCGCTCGAGGAGGCGCTCGAGGAGACGCGCGCGGCGAAGCTCGAGGACGCGAAGCGCTTCCACCGCGAGTTCTACGGCGCGGAGGTCGCGGAGATTGCGATCGTCGGCGACTTCGACGAGGCGCAGGCGCTGGCGCTGGTGAAGGAGCTCTTCGACGGCTGGAAGGCGAAGGTGCCGTACCAGCGCGTGGCCCTGGAGCACCGGGAGATCCCGGCCGCGGTGAAGACCGTCAGCACGCCGGACAAGGAAAACGCCGTCTTCCTCGTGCGGCAAAACGTCGACATGCGCGACGACGATCCCGATTACCCGGCGCTTTACGTCGCCAACTACATCCTCGGCGGCGGCGCGGGCTTCGATTCACGCCTGGGCGCGCGCATCCGGCAGAAGGACGGGCTTTCCTACGGCGTGGGTTCCGACCTCTCCGTGGGGCCGCTCGATCGCGCGAGCGCCTGGTCGGGCTACGCGATCGCGGCGCCGGCCAACGTGGCGAAGGTCGAGGCGGCCTTCAGGGAGGAGCTCGCTCGCGCGCTGAAGGAGGGTTTCACCGAGGCCGAGCTCGCGAGCGCCAAGTCGGGGATCATCCAGATGCGCGTGCAGACCCGCGCGCAGGATGGCGGGCTCGCGGGCGCGTGGGTGGCCAACATGCACCTCGGGCGCACGTTCGCGTACAGCAGGCAGTTCGAGGAGAAGATCCTGGCGCTCAAGGCGCCGGAGCTGGTGGCGGCGCTGAGGAAGCATGTCGATCCCGCCAAGCTCACGGTGGTCAAGGCGGGGGATTTCTCGAAGGTGAAGTGAGATCGCGGAAGTCGTCGCCCCCGCGTAGGCGGGGGCCAATGCATCGCGAGAAGTCGGGCCCCGGGCCATCGCCGCGATTGCGGCGCCCGGGGCGACAGCGGATCAGTACTGGCGCCGCGGCCCGCTGTACGAATCCTTCGGAAAGACGAAGGGGGGCGTACGACCGACCAGAGCCTCGATGAGCGTGAGCTCCTCGTCGGTGTGGTTGATGAACGGGGCATTGCGAATCTTCCGGCCCGCATCGCCGGCCTTGAGGATGTAGACGGGCCGGTCATGGTGGGCGGCCGTGATCGTCTCGCGGCTTGAAGGATCGTCGAGCGAGGCCACATCGGTCACGCCATAGCAGGTGCAGAAATAGGTCTGCTCGGGCTCGGCTTCGAGATAGAAACCGGTCCCGCGCACGCCGACGTTGGCCGTTGGGGTGGTGACCGCGATGCTTGACCCGGCGGAGACCGAAAGGAGCGCTCCCCGCAACACCTGCATGGTGCGGACGAAAAACGAATCCTCGACCACCGGCGCGCCGAGGGTCAACGCGCTGTCGCCGCGAAGGATCATGGCGTGGGTGCCGACCACGAACACGACTTCGGCCCCCTTGGCGGTGCGCACCGTGTCGCCCACTTTGATCAGGGTCGCGAGAGTGGCGTCCTGGCCATTGACGGTCACCTTTCCCGACAATCGATAGATGCTTCGGCCGGGCGGAAGCTTGGTTGGCCGATCGCCGAAGACGCTCTGCGCGCAGACGGCCGGTGAGAGCACGGCGCCCGGAAGCAGGCCGAGAGCCAGCATCCGTACCAGGGTACGGCGTCGTTCCCCGGCTTCAGTACTCACGCCGCGGCCCCGCATACGAGTCTTTGGGGAACACGAAGGGCGGCTCGCGTCCGACGAGGGCCTCGATCAGCGCCAGCTCCTGGTCGGTGTGATCGATGAAGGGAGCGTTGCGGATGTTTTTGCCGCGGGGGGCATCGCCCAGCACGTACACCGGGCGATCGTGCTGGACGGCCGCGATGGTCTCGCGGCTGTCGGGATCGCTCGTCGCGGCCACGTCCGTCACGCCGTAGCAGGTGCAGAAGTAGGTTTGCTGCGGTTCGGACTGCACGTAGAACCCGGTGCCGCGGATTCCGATGGAGGCGGTCGCGGTGGTGACCGAGATGTTGCTGCCGCGGGACACCTGCAGCAGGGCGCCGGTGAGCATGCGAAGGCCACGAACCACCGCCCCTTCCGTTGTGGCCTGGCGCTCCACGATCAGCGTGCTGTTCTCGCGCAGGATCATGGAGTGGCCGCCGACCACGAAGATGCACTCGCTCGCCTTGCCGGTCATCACCGTGTCACCGGGCTTGATCGGGGTGTCGAGCGTGGCGGCCGCGCCGTTCACCGTTACATTGCCCACAAGGCGGTAGATGCTGCGGTTCGGCGCAAGCGTCACGGGCCGCGAGCCGAAGAACTGCGCGGCCGCATCCGGCGCCCACAGGCCACCGGCAAAGGCGCCCACGCCGAGCATGCGCACCAGGGTCCGCCTGCGGGGATCGTCGAGCTGTCTATCACGTGCCATGGGTGTGCCTCAGAAGCTCAGCAGGTAGAGGACGAAGAACTGGTTCACGTCATAACGGACCGGCGGCACCGGCGCGTAGAAGCCGATCGTCACGTCCGCGTCGTTGTCGGGCCGCGTGCGCACTCGCCGCCACGAGATGTCGAGCGAATCCCGCGGTCCCAGCGACATGTTGAAGCCGAGGGTGGCGAGCCAGGAGCGGCCCTCGAAGCGCGCGGTGGTGAGCTGCGGGCCGGTGAACGCGTCGTCCACGACTTGGCGCTGCTCGCCGTCGTGCTTGAGGAGATGGATGCCGAAGGGGTTGGCCGAGGTCACGTGGTCGCCGCGGCGATGTTCCGCCGAGACGTACCAGGAAGCGCGGCGGCCCATCGCCCAGTCGAGGTTCAGGCGCGCGCCGCTCTGCCTGCCATCGAACACCTCGCTGCGTGCCGCGCGGCGGTCGTGGAATGCTGCCGCGAAGAGGCCGATGCGGTCCGTGAGCGGCAGCCTCACCGACGCGGTAGCGCCGTAGCGCTCGCCGTCCCGCAATCGCGACTCGAACTGATCGGTGGCAGCCTGGAGCGCGGCGGCGAACGTCGGGGCGGCGAAGCTTCCCGAGGGGCGATATTGCAGCTCGCCCTTCGCGCCGGCGGTCAGTCGGCTGAGGCCATTGTGGTACTGGAATTTCTCGCCTCCGGCGGAACCGGTCACGACGGCACGCATGCGGGTCGCGATCGGGAACACCCACGACTTGCGCAGGTTGATGCCGAAGGAGCGGTCGACGCGCTTGTCGGCCTCGGAGAGCGCGCGGGTCACATTGTCGTCGTACGTGAAGCCCGCGTCCACCTGCAGGTCGAGCGGCCGCGTGGGCTCGAGCGAGAAGCCCTCCAGCCACGCGAGCGAGCCGGTGCCGAGGAGCTCCTGGGACAGCGTGATGCGGATGCCCTGGTCGCTCTGGCCGCCGCTGGCGCGCTGCATCTCATAGCCCAGGCCGAGCTTCAACCCGCCGCGCACGATGAAGTCGGCACCGAGCCCGAGGAGGAGAGAGTTGCGCTCGAATCGGTCCACCGCGAAGGCGAAGCGCGGACCATCCACGAGATCGGCATAGGCGATGGACGTGGTGCGCTCGCCGCGGAAGTTGTGCCGGTACTCGGCCCGCAGGCGCGGCGTGACCCAGCCAAACCCGGTCTCGCGTGCCGACTCGGCCCTCACGCCAACCGTGCCCTGAACCCAGGTCGCGGTCTGGCCGGAATAGGCGAGCGCGTATTCGCCGGCGCCGCTTTCCACCGCGCCATCGAAGCGATCACGCGAAAAGTCGAGGCGACCGTAGGGAGAGAGCAGGACGCCGTTCTTGCGGTATTCGTAGCCGGCGGCGAGCGAGCCGAAGAGCTGCCTTCCGTCCCGCTGCGCCTGGGCGGTTGCCGAAGCCGGTGTCACGAGACGGCGCGACTCGAGGTCCAGTTTGCCGGCGCCGAGAAGGGCATCGAGGAAGGTCGAAGGCCCCGGCTGGAAGGAGCCATAGAGCGTGGCCGAGACGCCGCGCGCGCGGCTCTCCGAGCCGTCGGTGCCGATCTCGGTCCTGTCGCGGGCCGCCCCGAGGCCCACGCCTACGGCAAATCGATCGCCGAAGCGACGGTCGACACCGAAGGTCACGCCACTGGTGGTGAAGTCGAGCCCACTACGTGTTCCATCCGCGTCGCGGCGTCCGAACTGCGCATTGCCGCCGATCCAGGCGTGTGAGCTTTCTCGTCCGGTTCCGAAGGCGCCGTTGCCCAGCGCCGCCAGGTCCATGGCTCCGCTACTGGCGAGCGACGCCAGCGCCCCCATGAGGCCGCGCTGCGAAGCCTGGGCGGGCGCGCCCCGGTGCAGCGATTCCATGCGGCGCTGGTAGTTGCCGATCTGGGCCGCGGAGAAACGCTGGGCCGCCTCGGACTGCGCCGAGAGCAGGCCGCGGACCGCTCCGTCACGCGTGGGATCGGGACGGCCGATGATCGAGACCGACACGGTTGCCGG
Source organism: Usitatibacter sp. (assembly GCA_046590805.1). GTDB lineage: Bacteria > Pseudomonadota > Gammaproteobacteria > Burkholderiales > Usitatibacteraceae > Usitatibacter. Next base: position 3,465 of record JBKJTM010000099.1, on the reverse strand, counting down.
TGCCGAAGTGCCGGCGCTTCCAACCACCGCATAGGCGAAGGAGTCGGCGCCGAAGAGGTCGGTGTTGGGGGTGTAGGTGACGCGGGTGCCATCGACGGTGACGCGACCGCGGGTGGGCTGCGTGGCGACGACCACGCGGGTGATTCCGGAACCGCGCGTGAAGGGGCGCAGGTCGAGCGTGGTCGCAGTGTTGAGTTGCACGACCATGGTGGCCGCGGTCGCCGTGGGGGCGAGCGTACCCACGGTGATGGTGACCGTCCCGGGCGCGGAGGTGCCCCCGGGCCCGGTGGCGGTGTAGGTGAAGCGGTCCCCGCCAAAGTAGCCTTGCGCGGGCGTGTACGTGACCACCGTGCCACTCACCGAGGTGAGCCCATGATCGGGAAGCGACGTGATGGCGATGCGCTGGAAGACGCCGCCTATTGCTGGCGCGAGGTTGATGGTGGTGGCCGTTTCGAAAGGGACCGATACCGCGATCGAGCCGGCCGTGGGTGCGGGCGGCGCACCGACGGTGATCGATACCGTGGCCGGTGACGACGTGCCGCCGGGGCCGGTGGCGGTGTAGACGAAGCTGTCCGGGCCGGAATATCCCGTGGCCGGCGTATACGTTGCCACGGCGCCCGTGAGTGTCACGGCGCCGTGCGTTGGTGGCGTGACGATCTCGACGCTGGTGAATGTATTCAGGATCGAGCTCGACAGGTCGATGCGCGTAGGGGTGTTGAAGGCGACTACCTCGCTACGATTGCCGACCGCGGGCCCCGGCACGTTGCCGATCAGGATCGACAGTGGCGCGCTCCCCGTGCCGCTCGCGTTGGTCGCGGTCACGGTCGCGGCGAATACCCCGCCACTTGAGGGCGTGCCCGAGATGAGGCCGGTTGCGGCGTTCACGGCAAGGCCCGATGGCAGCGCGCTGGCGCCGAAGCTCGTGGGCAGGTTGCTCGCGGTGATCTGATAGCTGAAGGGCGTGCCGAAGAAGCCGTTCACCGTGGGCGCGCTGGTGATCACGGGTGGCTGCAACGTGAACGTCATCGCGACCGTCCGGCTTCCGGTGCCGACGCTGTTGGTCGCGCTCACCGTGACGTTGAACGTCCCTGCCGTGGTCGGCGTACCCGAGATGAGTCCGTTGCCGGTGTTAACCGACAGCCCCGCCGGCAGGCCCGTGGCACTGTAGCTCGCCGGGAAATTGGTCGCGATGATCTGGTAGTTGAAGGGCTGGGTGACGATGCCGCTGGCGGTGGCGGCGCTGGTGATGACCGGCGGCCCGGCGGCGAGCGAGATGGTGAGCGCCTGGCTGCCCGTGCCCGCCGCATTCGTGGCGCTGATGGTGGCGTTGAACGAGCCGGATACGATCGGCGTCCCCGAGATGAGGCCGGTCGAGGCGTTGACGCTGAGGCCCGTGGGCAAGCCGGTGGCGCCGTAGCTTGTGGGCAGGTTGGACGCGGTGATCTGGTAGGAGAAGGGGGCCCCCGAGCTGCCACTGGCCGTTGCAGGGCTGGTGATCACCGGAGTCGCGAGCGCGATGGTGATGGTGAGCCCTTGCGAGCCGGTGCCCGCTGAATTGGCGGCGGTGATGGTGGCGCTGAAACTGCCGGTCACCGTGGGCGTTCCCGAAATGAGCCCGCTCGTGGTATCGACGGTGAGCCCTGCGGGGAGCCCGCTCGCGCCGTAGGAAGATGGCAGGTTGGCTGCGGTGATCTGGTAGCTGAAAGGCTGGCCGCCGGTCCCGCTGGCGCTCCCGGAGCTGGTGATCGCCGGCGCGACGAGGCCGATGGTGATGGTGACCGGCTGGCTGCCGGTGCCGGTCACGTTGGTGGCGCTCACGGTGGCGTTGAAGGTTCCGCTTGCGGTGGGCGTCCCCGACACCAGGCCGGTCGTCGTATTGACGCTCACCCCGGGCGGCAGGCCCGTGGCGCCAAAGCTGGCGGGCGAATTGGTGGCCGTGATCTGGTAACTGAATGGCTGGCCGCCGGTGCCGCTGGCGGTGCCCGGACTGGTGATCACCGGCGCGGGCGGATTGATGGTGAAGACGAGGGTCTTGTTGTCGGATCCCGAGGCGTTGGTGGCGGTGATGGTGCTGTTGAAGGTACCCGCCGTGGTCGGCGTTCCCGAGATGAGGCCGGAGGCGTTGACGGAAAGGCCGGCCGGCAGCCCGCTGGCGCCGAAGCTCGTGGGGCTGTTGGTGGCGGTGATCTGGTAGCCGGCGAATGCGACCCCGACGGTGCCGCTCGCGGTGAGCGGGCTGGTGATGACCGGCGGCGGTGCGACGCCGGTGCCGGTGACTGTGAAGTCGCGCCCCGGGATGCAGCCGCCGCACGGCGGATTCAAGGGCACGGTGACGGTCGCCGTCTTGGCGCCCACGGTGGTCGGATTGAATGCCACGGTGATGGTGCACCGCGCGCCGCCGTGCACCGGCCCGTTGCTGGTGGAGCAACTCCCGCCGGTGATGGAGAAGTGCGCCGCGTCGGCTCCGCTGAGGGTGATGGGGCCGAGGACCGCCATCGTGCCGGCCGGGCCGGTGACCGCCGCCACGAATGCCGTCTGCGAGGCGCTGGTCGAGCCCGTCACCTGGTTGCCGAATGCCATGGTGAAGGTGCCGGAACCGCCGCCGTGGTGGTTGGTGTCGGCCTGGGCCGGCGTGAGCCCGATGGAGATGCACTGGGTCTGGCCGCCGCATTCGGCACGCGCGGCGGCCGAAGCGACCATCGCCAGCAGGAGGGTGAAGAGCGTGACTAGCCGCTTCAACGTCGCCATCGCAAGCCCCCCTGCGATTCATGGGCCCCGGAAGGGGCAGGAGTTTGGGGCCAAGATAACAGAACCCCTGCGCGCAAGGCACCGGAATATTCGTCGCCCCGGGCGCTGCTCATGCAGCGATGGACCGGGGCCCAATGCCTCGACTTCGCGGAGCCCGGGTTCAGCGAGGAGAGGATCTGGCGGAGGACTTTCGCTTGAGCCACCCCGAGAACGCTTCCATGAAGAGCTCCATCTCCGCGATGGCGGCCTTCGCGTCCTTGTTCCCGAGGATGCCCTTGTAGTTGTTGTTCCTGAGGTCCATCAGCGCCTCGAGGCGGTCGTGCTGCCCCTGGGAGAGCCCCAATTCCGCGCAGCAGGCTTCCAGCGGGTCACGATGATGACCCTGGGCCGACGTGATTTGGTAGCCGAGCCGCCCCAGGACGACGTTCGTCACCGCCCGGACGGCGTTGTAGGCATTGTCCGCGCGCGCGGGAAGCCCGTGGCCATCGTCGAGAGCGATCCTGCGAAAATCATCGGCCAGGGCGACGAGGTTTCGCTGTCGCTCTTCGTCGAGCGGGCGCCTTCGGAACGCCTCCGACCCCCCCTGATGAGCTGCTCGACGGATCTCACCCGGCACCTCCCCGTGAAGCACGATGACAGGATTGTTGAAGACCTCGTGCCAGAACGCAGAGCCGGCGTCCAGGGCGCGCACTATATCCTCCGCCGACGCCGTCGTCA
>JBKJTM010000097.1:0-2732 GCA_046590805.1 Usitatibacter sp. | reverse complement strand
ACGCAAGCGTCGATGGCGCTGCCGCGCCGGCGGGCGGGCCTTCGTCGCTTCCGCCGCAAGCCGCGAGCAGAACGGGCAGCAACAGAAGCGACGCACGCGCCGCGCTACCGACGGATGCCCGCGCCGCCGACAGGCCGCGCTTCAAGAACCCCACCGTAACCTTGACCATCGCTGGCTCCCTGTCGTCACCCGACGCGGGCGATGTCAGGGTTGTAAGGAGCGCAGCGTCACAAGAGCGTCACAGCCGACGATGGTCGACCTCGACAATCGCTTGGAATTTCACCTCGTTGCGCGAGCAACGCCGAGCAGCTGTGCTTCTCCGCCGGCGTGCCGGACGACGCCGGCGCGCCGTTCGAGCGCGCCCTCTACCAGCCAGCGGATCCCTCGCGGATAGAGCACATGCTCACGCTCGAGCACGCGCGCCGCGAGCGACTGCTCGGTGTCGTCGGGCAGCACCGGCACGACCACCTGGCCGATGATCGGCCCGTGGTCGAGGTCGGCGGTGACGAAGTGAACGCTGGCGCCGGCGACCTTGCAGCCCGCCTCGATCGCCCGCCGGTGCGTGTGCAGCCCCGGGAACGCCGGCAGCAGCGACGGATGGACGTTCACCAGGCGGCCGTCGAAGCGCTGCACGAAGGCGGTGCCGAGGATGCGCATGAAGCCGGCCAGCGCGACGATGTCCGGACCGAAGCGCTCGATCGCGCGCGCCAGTTCGGCGTCGAACGCATCGCGCGAGGCGAATGCGCGGTGGTCGACAACCGCGGTGGCGATGCCGCGGTCGCGGGCCCAGGCCAGGCCATCGGCATCGGCCCGGTTGCTCAGCACGGCGGCGATGCGCGCTCTCCAGCCCTCGTCGGCGCAGGCGCGGACGATCGCCTCCATGTTCGAGCCGCGCCCCGAGATCAGGATGACGATGTTCTTCATCAGCGGCGAAAGTGTATCGGCGCACCGCGGACGCAAATCTACAATCGCCCCCTTTTGCCGACGAGCCGCCACCGATGAGCGAGAGCACCGAGCCGACGATCGCCGCCGCCCATCCCGCAGCCGCAGCGCGCCGCGAGCGCGTCCTGTCCGGGATGCGCCCGACCGGCGCCCTGCACCTCGGCCACTACCACGGCGCGCTGAAGAACTGGGTGCGTCTGCAGAGCGAATTCGAGTGCTTCTACTTCGTCGCCGACTGGCACGCGCTCACCACGCACTACGAAGAGCGCGGCATCATCGAGAAGAACGTCTACGACATGGTGATCGACTGGCTCGCCGCCGGCATCGACCCGGACAACGCGACCATCTTCATCCAGAGCCGCCTGCCCGAGCATGCCGAGCTGTTCACCCTGCTGGCGATGGGCACGCCGCTCGGCTGGCTCGAGCGCGTGCCGACCTACAAGGACCAGATCGACAAGCTCAGGGACCGCGATCTCGCGACCTACGGCTTTCTCGGCTACCCGCTGCTGCAGGCGGCCGACATCCTCATCTACAAGGCCGCCTTCGTGCCGGTGGGCGAGGACCAGTCGTGGCACGTCGAGCTGACGCGCGAGGTCGCGCGCCGCTTCAACCATCTCTACGGCCGCGAGCCGAACTTCGACGAGCTTGCCAGGAACGTGGTGAAGAAGCTCGGCAAGGACGCGGCCAAGACGTTCGAGGCGGCGCGCAAGACCTTCCAGCAAGAAGGCGGCGAGGAGGCGCTGGGCAGGGCGCGCGCGCTTCTCGCCGCCAGCCCGTCGCTCGGCGCCGCCGATCGCGAGCGGCTCGATGCCTGGATCCGCGGCACCGGCAAGACCATCCTGCGCGAGCCTCAGGCGCTGCACACCGAGGTGCTGAAGCTGCCCGGGCTCGACGGCACCAAGATGAGCAAGAGCTATGGCAACGCGATCGCCATGCGCGAGGAGCCGGCCGAGGTGGAAAAGAAGATCCGGCGCATGCCGACCGACCCGGCGCGGGCGCGGCGCGAGAACCCGGGCGATCCGGAGAAGTGCCCGGTCTGGCAGCTGCACAAGGTCTACTCGAGCGACGAGACCAAGGCCTGGGTGGTGCACGGTTGCACAACGGCGGCGATCGGCTGCCTGGACTGCAAGCAGCCGGTCATCGACGCCATCATCAAGGAGCAGGCCCCGTGGCGCGAGCGCGCCCCCGTCTACCTGGCCGACCCGAAGCGGGTGCACTGGATCGTCGAGGTCGGCACCGAGCGGGCGCGGACGGTGGCGCGGGAGACGATGCGCGACGTGCGCGAGTCGATGGGGCTCGCCTACTAGTGGCCTGCGCCACCCAGATCTTTACTTTCGTTCGGCTCCTGCAGGGATGATCGGCGGGTGGTCGGGGTGGGTGCGGACTGGACGTCCGGACCCGCCCCGAACGCACGCCGAGGGCCCCGCAGGAGCCGAACCCTGCGGGCTGCCCCGGATCGGGCCACAGGCGGGGTTGCGAACACGGGTCCGTACCGCTCGGTACGGACCCGTGTCCACGCCTTGCCTGCAGCCCGATCCGGGGCAGCGAAAGTACGGAGATGGGTGGCGCAGACCACTAGCCACAAACTTGGACGCGCAGCGTCCTGTTTGTGGCGCTCGTTCGACCGAGCCTTCGGTCCGTCAACTCGCGCGCTTGTGCTGCGTTTTGCGTTTTGCGCTCGCGCTTTCGCCCTTTCCGCCGCCGATCTTGCTTTCCGTGCCGGCCATCAGCTTGGCGATGTTGGGGGCGTGACGCCAGACGAGCAGTACCGACATCGCGACGATGATCGC
>JBKJTM010000443.1:0-3225 GCA_046590805.1 Usitatibacter sp. | reverse complement strand
GGCTCGCGCAGGCCGCGCGCCGAAAGCGGCGGGACCACCAGGACCTCCGGCAGCGGCGCAAGCGCGAGGCGATCGGCTAGGCGGTGCGCGAGCCATGCGCCAATCGCGAGGTCGCCGCCGAACTTGAACCGCCGGACCAGGCGGTCGACCGGAAAACGGTATTCGAACGCCGCGTGGGCGGCGTCGAACGCGTTGGGCCGCTTGAGACACGCGCCGCAGATTCCCGCCGCACCGAGGGGCAGCGCACAGCGCGCACAGCAGGGACCCAGCCGCGGCAGCGCAGCGTCGCAGCCGTGGCACACGAGCGAGTCGTCCGAGCAAACGCCGCACAGCGCGCAATCCTGGCCGAATGCGGACCGGGCGATAGCCATCGCTTCATTTTTCAGCACGTGTAAGGGCAAGGGTCACTCCGGGTTTGACAGCCGTCAAGAATTCGTGAATTATCAAGTTGTTACGAAAGGAGACTCGTGGATACCGCCGTCAAATTCCAGCGCACGCCTACCGCCAGCGCACCCCTCGAATCGCTTCGCGCCGAGGCCCTGCGGCTGCTCGACCTTCCCTTCAACGCGCTCCTCTACCAGGCGCATACGGCGCATCGCGAGCATTTCGATCCGACACGCGTGCAGCGCTCGACGCTGTTGTCGATCAAGACCGGGGGCTGCCCCGAGGATTGCGGCTACTGCCCGCAGGCGGCGCGCTACCAGACCGGCGTCGAGAGCCAGGACCTGCTGCCCCTCGACGAGGTGATCGCGGCAGCGAAGGCCGCGCAAGCGCATGGCGCGTCGCGCTTCTGCATGGGGGCCGCCTGGCGCGGCCCCAAGGCACGCGACCTGGCGCCGGTGCTCGAGATGGTGCGGGAGGTGAAGGCGCTCGGCCTCGAGACCTGTTGCACGCTGGGCATGCTGAAGGACGGCCAGGCCGAGGAGCTCAAGGCCGCGGGCCTCGACTACTACAACCACAACCTGGATACGTCGCCCGAGCATTACGGCAACGTGATCTCGACGCGCGACTACGGCGACCGCCTCGAGACGCTCGAGCGCGTGCGCGGCGCGGGCGTGAAGGTCTGCTGCGGCGGCATCGTCGGCATGGGCGAATCGCGCAGCGCGCGCGCCGGGCTGCTCGCGCAGCTGGCGAACCTCGATCCGCAGCCCGAGTCGGTGCCGATCAACGAGCTGGTGCAGGTCGAGGGCACGCCGCTCGCGGGCACCGCCAAGCTTCCGTGGATCGAGTTCGTGCGCACCATCGCCGCGGCGCGGATCATGCTGCCGAAGAGCGTGGTAAGGCTCTCCGCCGGGCGCACCGAGATGAGCGAAGCGGTGCAGGCGCTCTGCTTCTTCGCGGGCGCCAACTCGATCTTCTATGGCGAGAAGCTGCTCACCACCGGCAACCCCGAGGTCGCGCGCGACGATGCGCTGTTCGCGGCGCTGGGCGTCCAGCCCGCCTGAGGCGGCATGCGAGCAGGGCATCGATGAGCGGCTCCCTTGAGCGGCTGCGTGAGGACATTTCGCGGCTGGAGCGCGACGGCCTGCTGCGCCGCCGCCGCGTCCTCGATTCGCCCCAGGGCGCGACGGCGACGATCGAGGGCCGCCGCGTCCTCAACTTTTCCAGCAACGACTACCTCGGCCTCGCCGCGGATCCGCGAATGGCCGCGGCGGCGCACGCGAGCATCGACGACTACGGCACCGGCGCGGGCGCCTCCCCCCTGGTGAGCGGCCACCAGCGCGCCCACCACGAGGCCGAGGAGCGCTTCGCGCGCTTTGCCGGCGTCGAGAAGGCGTTGCTGTTCGCGAACGGCTATGCCGCGAATCTCGGCGTGGTCACGGCGCTCTGCGGCCGCGACGCGGAAGTATTCGGCGACCGGCTCAACCACGCCTGCCTCAACGATGCGGCGATCCTGTCGCGCGCGCGCTTCACGCGCTATCCCCACCTCGACCTCGACGCGCTCGAGGCACGCCTCGCCGCGTCGCGCGCCACGACGCGCCTGGTCGCCACCGATACGGTCTTCAGCATGGACGGCGATCTCGCGCCGGTGAGCGCGATGCTCGCGCTCTGCGAGCGCCACGACGCCTGGCTGCTGCTGGACGATGCGCACGGCATCGGCGTCCTCGGCGATTCGGGCCGCGGCGCGGTGCGGCACTTCGCGCTGCGCTCGCCGCGCGTGATCCTCATGGCCACGCTCGGCAAGGCGCTCGGCGGCCAGGGCGCGTTTGTCGGCGCCGCGGCCGAGGTCGTCGATTGGCTGGTGCAACGCGCCCGGACCTACGTCTATTCGACCGCGCTGCCCGCGTCCGCCGCGGCCACCGCCATGGCGGCCATGGACATCGTCGAGGGCGATCCCGGCCTGGTCGCGCGGCTGCACGCGCGCATCGCCTTCTTCCGCGAGGCATGCGCCGAGGCGGGACTCGCGCCGCTGCCTTCCGCGAGCGCCATCCAGCCGCTGGCAGTGGGCGCGCCCGGGAAAGCCGCCGCGGCTTCCGCCGCGCTGCTCGACGACGGATTCCTCGTTCCTGCCATCCGCCCGCCCACGGTGCCGGAGGGGACCTCGCGGCTTCGCGTTTCGCTCTCGGCGGCGCACTCCGCCGACCAGGTGCGCGCCCTGGTCGTGGCGCTCGCGCGGCGCATGGGCGCGTGAGGCTCCATGTCGATCGGCACGGCAGCGGCCGCGACCTCGTGCTGGTGCACGGCTGGGGGCTGCATTCCGCGGTGTGGCGAAGCGTGTTGCCCCCGCTCGCGGCGCGCTTCCGCGTGCACGCCGTCGATCTTCCCGGTCACGGTGGCTCGCGTGCCATCGAGGCGCGGACGTTCGAGGACGCGGTCGGCATGCTGGACGAAGCGCTGCCCGGCGATGCGATGGTGTGTGGCTGGTCGCTGGGGGCGCTGCTCGCGCTCGCCCTCGCCCACGGGATGCCCCGGCGCATTCGAGCGCTCGCGTTGGTCGGCGCCACGCCCTGCTTCGTCGAGCGTCCCGGCTGGGCGCACGGCATGGCTGCCGCGACCTTCGACGCGTTCGCGGCCGGATTGGAGCGCGATGCCGATGCCTCGCTCGCCACATTCATGCGGCTCGCGGCATTGAACGCCGTGCGTGGCCGGGAAGCCGCTCGCGCGCTCGCCATGGGCCTGCGCGATCCGTCCGCTCCGGATCTGGAGACGCTGCGCGCCACGCTCGCCTGGCTGCGCGATGTCGACCTGAGGCCGGCAGGGTGAGTTGCGCGGCCGCCGGCCTCA
>JBKJTM010000277.1:0-5786 GCA_046590805.1 Usitatibacter sp. | reverse complement strand
GTCGAGCCAGCTCACCTCGGCGTAGCGAATGCGGTCGACCGGGGCCATGAGTTCCTTGCCGCTCGCCAGGTCGACCACGTGCAGGGTGCCGATCTCGCCGCCGCCCAGTTGCATCGCGTAGGCCACCCGCGTGCCGTCGGGGGAGGGCGCGAAATCCATGATCGCGTGCGGCGATCCGGTCTGCCGGGTGAGCGTCGCGGGGTCGACGATCAGGCGGTCGGGCCCGTTGGCGGTATCGCGGTAGACCAGCCGGAACTGGTTGTCCGCGGGATCGCGCTTCTGGAAGAAGTAGCGCCCGCTTGCGACGCGCAGCGCGGTACTGGTCGACCCGGAGGAGATCGAATCGATCTCCTTGATGCGCGCAAGCAGCGGATCGCGGCCCGGCACCTTGGCGAGGATCGCGGTGGTGGCATCCGCCTGGGCCTTCATCCACGCCTGCACCCCCGGATTCTTCACGTCCTCGAAGAACCGGTAGGGATCGTCCACGCGCACGCCGAAATAGGTGTCGGAGACGATTTTCGGCGGCGGCGGCGTGGGCACCTCCACGCCGGCGAACGACGCGGCGGGGGCCAGGGGGGAGGCTGCGAGAAAGACCGCGGCGAGCAGGTGGCGCGAGAGCTTCATGGGATGGATCCAGGACTGATGGGCAGTCGCGAGTCTACCGTCTCCCCGGCGGTTATTCGATTACCTTCCCAACGCGGTCCCGGCAGGCATAGGTCTTGGGATCTTCCTTGTAGAAGCTCTTCCGGAACCAGCGGTAGCCGTGCAGCGTCGTCCCGCTGTCGGGAAAATCCCTGAGCAGCCTGCACCAGACGCGGTTCTGGCCGTCGACGTCGGAAGTCATCTGGTAGATGTCGAGCAGGCGCCAGAGCATGGCTTCGTTGCCGGGCTCGAGCTGCACGATCTTCTCGTAGACGGTCTCGGTCGCCTGCAGCCAGAAGATCTCGAAATGCAGCAGATCTGCGAGCGTCTTCCACGCTTCGGCATCGCCCGGCCGCGCCTTCACGGCGGACTCCGCGCGGCGCAGGCGCTCGGTGAGACGGGTCGGCATCGCGAGGAGCGGTGGCGGGACGGCCTTGTCGCCGAACACCGCCCACAGCGGCTGGCCCGGGCGCGCCTCGACGCCGAACGCATAGGGGGAGCTCATGTACTTGAGTTGCGAGCTGCCGTCCTGGTACAGGCTCACCGATGCCCACACCTTCGGCTCGTCCACGCGCCACAATCTCCTCTCGTCCCGGCGCAGGAAGATCGGCAGCACCGGGGTCCCGGGCCTGAAATTCACCACCGCGAGGTCGCCCTGCTCCTTGATGCGGTAGGGCAGCCCCTTCGAGATGTAGGCGCGGATGCGTTGCAGATATCCGGGTGCGTGCGGCTTGTCCATGCGGAAGTAGGAGCTCGCCTCGGTCAGCAGCGGCAGTTGCGGCTCACCGATGCCGAGCTCGAGCGATTGCAGGTAGCGCTCGACCGTTTCTTCGGGGACCATCGATGGCAGCATCGCGTCGTGGAGGCCCTTGTCGAGCGGCTTCAGCTCCAGCTTTACCTGCTCGACCGCGGCCGAATAGCCGCTGCCGACGTAGCCGGCGCCGCCGGAGAGGTACCCGCCCACGTAACGCTTGCCGGCGTCGGGAAAGAGCGGCATCGCCGAACGGGTGCCGACGCGCGCGTACTCGGTGTAGTGCAGCATCATCGTCACGTTGAGTTCGACGATGAAATCGCGCCGCGCGAAGGGCGACGTGTTGAGCATGAAGGTGCGTGCGCCTTCCTCGAGGCGGCGGCAGAGCGCGTCGGGAAACACCCCCTCGAGATCGTAGGAGACCTCGATCTTGAAGCGCCGCTCCTTCTCGGCCCAGAGGAACAGCAGCGCCTTGCCATCGGACCTGCGGCCGAGCCGCAGCTCGGTGAAGAGCTCGTCGGCGCGCGACTCGATGGTCGAGAGCCGCGGCAGCTCGCGCACGATCACGATGCCGAGGTTGATTCCGGTACGTTCCGTGAACCATCGCGCCGACGATCGAAGCGCGCGGTCGTGCTTGTGGTCCGCCGTCTCGTTCACGAACGCGTTGCGCGCGGGCGGGCGCAGCTGGTCGCGGATCCAGGGCCAGCCGAACACAGCGCCGGCCGCCAGCGCGGCCACCAGCACCAGGCCGATCCCCGCGCGGCGCACGCTCAGAGGTAGTCGAGCGCGCAGAGGTGATCGTAGAACGCGGTCTGGTTCTGCTTCGCCTCCTTGGGGAAGGCAACCATCAGCACCTGGTATGCGCGAATCAGCCGCTGGCTCGCCTGCATCACGTCAGGCGCGGACCGGAGCTCGTTGCGAACGAAGGTCATGCCGCCCGCCGGGCGCGAGGCGAGGAATTTGCGATGCATCCGCACCCCTTCAACGATGAGGTCACGGGCCGGCGTGACTTCCGGGCCGAACTTCTCGGCCGCCAGCCTCGAAATCAGGGCGTCGTAGCGTTGCAGTAGGTTGCGGACCTCGCCCGCATTGCGCTCGCGGTGGGCGCGCATCCCCTGGACCCGCAGCACCACGCCCTCGTCGGTGAAGGTGAAGAGGCGCCCCAGCTCGCGAGCCTTCTCGGGTGCGGCGGTCGACCTGGGCGGCTCGTAGAGGGTGCGGCGGTGCGGGATGGCCGAGTAGGCATCGTCCGGGGACATGGCATCCGCGGGGAGCGACAAGGCAGCGGCGATCGAGAGCCAGGCAAAGGCGATGTACTTCATCGGGCGCGCTCCTTGGGAGACCGCCCGATTGTATCCGGGGGCCGCCAAGGTGCGTCAGCGCACCGACAATCGCCGTCGCCACGCCCATGATCGTTAGGTTCCCAACGCAATATTCGAGGCACACGATGAAAACCAATCGCAGTTACGCAACGATCCTGGCGTTCGGCTGCACCCTCGCCTTCACGGCGGGCTGCGCCAGCACCCCGGCGCCCACGGAGCAGATGGCGGTCTCGAAGTCGGCGATCGCCAATGCGCTCAGCGCCGGCGGATCCGAATTCGCGGCCGTGGAGATGAGGAGCGCACAGGACAAGATGGATCGCGCCAACCGGGCGATGGCGAAGGAAGACTACGACACCGCCCGCTCGCTCGCCGAGCAGGCCCAGACCGACGCGCGCCTCGCCGAGAAGAAGGCGCACTCCGAGAAGGCCCAGAAGGCCGCGGCCGTCATGCAGGACGACATCCGCGTGCTGCGCGAAGAGCTCAACCGCAAGACCAAGTGAACCGGAATCGAGGAATCTCACCATGAACAACTACGCAATCAAGCCGCTGGCGCTCATCGTCGCCGCGGTGCTCACGGGCTGCAGCTCGATGCCGGAGCGCAACTCGATGCTCGAGCAGGCGCGCGCCGATTACGGCAACGCGCAGTCCAACCCGCAGGTCGTGACGCTGGCCGCGGGCGAGCTCAAGCAGGCGAGCGACTCGCTCGACAAGGCGAACACCGCCTCCAACAAGGGCGAGAAGGCCGCGACCGTCGATCACCTGGCGTACGTGGCGAAGCAGCATGTCGCCATCGCCCAGGAAACCGCGCGGCAGAAGAACGCCGAGCTGATGGTGGCCAATTCCGGCGCCGAGCGCGACCGGGTCCGCCTCGATGCGCGCACGCGGGAAGCCGATGCCGCCCAGCGAAGCGCCGATCGCTCGCAGCGCCAGGCCGACGCCTCGCAACGCAACGCGCAAGCCTCGCAACTGCAGTCGGAAGCGTCGCAGCGCCAGGCCGAAGCCGCGCAACGCGATGCGAGGGCGTCGCAGCTGCAGTCGGAAGCCTCGCAGCGAAGCTCCGAGGCGTCGCTCGCCCAATCCGAGGCCTCGCAGCGCCAGGCCATGGTCGAGCGCCAGGCCGCAGCCGACGCGCAGATGAGCGCGCAAACGGCTCGCCAGGCGACCCTCGACGCGGAAGGGCGCGCTCGCCAGCTCGAAGCGTTGCTCGCCGAGATGGCCGCGAAGAAGACCGAGCGCGGCATGGTCATCACCCTGGGCGACGTGCTCTTCGACACCAACCAGTCGCAGCTGAGAGCCGGCGGCCTCCGCAGTGTCGAGAAGCTCGCCGCGTTCGTGAAGCAATATCCGCGGCGCACGCTGATGATCGAAGGCTTCACCGACAGCGTCGGCCCGGAGGGCCGCAACCAGCAGCTCTCCGACGAGCGCGCGGGATCCGTGCGCACCGCGCTCCTCGGCATGGGCGTGGGCAGCGAACGGATGACCTCGCGCGGCTACGGCGAGTCCTATCCGGTGGCCGGCAACGACACTCCCGCCGGACGGCAACAGAACCGCCGGGTGGAGATCGTGGTTTCGGAGGACGGCAGCACCATCGCGCCACGCTGAGCGACCTTCCCAACGCAATGGGCCGGCAATCGCCGGCCCATTGTCATCGAGGCTGGACTACACAGCTACTGCTTGTCGAACCAGAGCAGGTTGTCGACCGGCTCACCCTTGGCATTCTTACCATTGATCGCCACGGTCATGCTCTTGCCATCCTTGGCGACGACGCGGGTCATGGTCTGGACCACCTTGCCATCCTTCTTGTCGGTGCGAACGATGCTCATCGGATCCTTGCGCACCAGCAAGACGCTGTCGGCGATCCCTTGAGCGGGGCATCCTTGCCGTCGTAGGTGGCGACGTATTCCGTTGTGCCCTTGCTGCCGTCGCCCGCGACGAACTCCGTGGTGTTCTTGACTCCCTTGCCGGCGGGCTCGAATTTCGTCACCACGCTCTTGTGCGCAGGCCCCGGGTTGCAGCCGCAGCCTACTCCCGTTGGCTATACTTTCAACACCCCATGGCACGCGTCGAAGAGCTATCCGTCGAGGACATCCGCAAGCGCTATTCCGAAAAAAGCGCCGAGCCGGTTTCCGCCCAGACCCTGAACCGCCTGCGCAAGGACCCGCGGCTGGGCGTGCGCAAGTTGCTGGGAGCGCTGGAGAAGCGCTACGAGCGCGAGCAGCGCGAGCGGGTGCGCATGGACGCGATGCGGCATTTCGAGCTGGTGCTGTGGAAATCCGGCATTCGCGACATCGCGGGCGTGGATGAAGCCGGTGTCGCGCCGCTCGCGGGCCCGGTGGTGGCGGCAGCCGTGATGTTTCCGCCCAACACGGACATCGCCGGCATCGACGACTCCAAGAAGGTCGACCCGCAGAGGCGCGCGGAGCTGGCGGTGGAGATTCGCGCCAAGGCCTCCGGGGTCGCGGTGGGCATCGGCACCGTCGAGGACATCGACCGCATCAACATCTATCACGCCTCGCTGCTGGCGATGCAGCGCGCCGTCGAGGGATTGCCGCGGCCGCCGCAGCACGTGCTGGTGGATGCGCGCACGGTGCCGGGGATCCCGATGCCGCAGAACGCCTTCAACAAGGGCGACGGCCTCAACTTCAGCATCGCCGCGGCGTCGATCATCGCCAAGACCACCCGCGACGCGATGATGGTGGAGCTGGATCGGAAGTACCCCGGCTACGGCTTCGCCGCGCACAAGGGCTATCCGACCTCCGAGCACCGCGACGCCTTCATGAAGCTGGGTCCGTGCGCGGTGCACCGCATGTCCTTCCCGGTGATCCACGAGATGCTGGGCGAGTACAGCCCGCAGTTCTACGCGCTGCGCACGCAGCTCCATGCCGCCGGGACGCGGGAAGCGATGCAGGCCTTCGAGGTGGGATTGAAGGGCAGGCTCGGCGAGCTGCCCGAGCGGGAGGCGCAGAAGCTGCGGCTGATCGTCACGCGGCGCTGGAAGGTGCTGGCGTAGGGCGGGCACCCGAATAGCGGCAAGGCCATTAGGCCCGTTATTCGGTTAGTCGGCAGGTTCC
>JBKJTM010000198.1:0-7737 GCA_046590805.1 Usitatibacter sp. | reverse complement strand
CATTTATGGGAAAGGAAGAGTCGCCCCGGCGCAGGCCGGGGCCCAATGCATTGCGCGATTGGATTCCGGCCTACGCCGGAATGACCTCATGGTTTACCGAATCGGAGGCGCGTACTGGATGCCGCCCTTGTTCCACAGGTTGTTCACGCCGCGCGGCAGGTTGAGCGGCGTCTTCTCGCCCACATTGCGCGCGAAGATCTCGCCGTAGTTGCCCACGGCCTTGATGGCGCGCACCAGCCACTCCTTGTCGAGCCCGACCAGCTTGCCGGTGTCTTCCGAGGTGCCGACGATGCGCATCACCACCGGGTCCTGGCTCGACTTCATCTGCTCGACGTTGGCCTGGGTGACGCCGTACTCCTCGGCCTCCATCAATCCGTAGATCACCCACTTGGCGATCGCCTCGAACTCGTCGTCGCCGCGGCGCACTGCGGGGGCGAGAGGCTCCTTCGAGATCAGCTCGGGAAGGATGATGTGCTCCTTCGGATCCTTCGCGTCCTTGTTGCGGATCGAGGCGAGGCCCGAGGCGTCGGTGGTGAACGCCACGCAGCGGCCGGAGAAGTAGGCGCCGGTCGCGGCTTCCTGCTTCTCGAAAACGATCGGCTTGAGATCGAGCTTGTTGGCGCGCGAGTAGTCGGTGAGGTTCTTCTCGGTGGTGGTGCCCGACTGCACGCAGACGGTGGCGCCCTTGAGCAACTTGGCGCTCTTCACCTTTGATTTGACCGGCACCATGAAGCCCTGGCCGTCGTAGTAGGTGGGCGGCAGGAAGTGCAACCCCAGCGAGGCGTCGCGGGTGAGCGTGTAAGTGGTGTTGCGGGAGAGCAGGTCGATCTCGCCCGACTGCAGCGCGGTGAAACGCTGCTGCGCGGTGAGCGGCACGTACTTCACCTTGGAGGCGTCGTTGAGGATCGCCGCGGCGACCGCCTTGCACACGTCGACGTCCAGGCCCGTCCAGGCGCCCTGGCTGTCAGCTTGCGAGAAGCCGGCGAGACCGGTGTTGACGCCGCAGACCAGCTGGCCGCGGGCCTTGACGGCGTCGAGGGTCTTGCCGGCCATGGCCGGCGCGGCGGCGAGCGCGACGGTGGTGGCCGCGGCGGTGATCGAAAGCTTGAGCATCGTGGACTTCATGAAACCCCCTTAGATTTGTTGGCGCGGGTCGGAAGCCCGCGTGCGAAGGCCGTGATTCAGGCGCGACCAATGTACCACCGTATCGGGTAGATTGCGTCGTGCCCAGCCTCAAGCCCATGACCGCCGCGGCTTTCGAAACCTACCTGGCCGGCAGCATCGCCGGGTTCGCCGAGGACAAGGTGCGCGCCGGCACCTGGGCCGCCCCCGAGGCGCTGGAAAAATCCCACAAGGCGTTCCAGCATTTCCTGCCCGAGGGCATGGCCTCTCCCGGCCACACTTTCCACGTCGTCGTGGAGGACGGCGAGGAGGTCGGCGTGCTTTGGCTCTTCGTCGATCCGAAGGCGCCGGCCACCGCGTGGCTGTATCACATCGTCATCGACGAGAAGCAGCGCGGGCGCGGCCTGGGCAAGGCGGCCCTCGACCTCGCCGAGGGCTACGCCCGCCAGAACGGTTGCACCTCGATGGAGCTCAACGTCTTCGGGTGGAACACCCGCGCCATCGACCTGTACAGCCGGCACGGCTATTCCGCCGTCGACATCCGCATGCGCAAGGACTTCGGCAACTCCTAGACGAACAGCTTCGTCTTGCCGCCCATGGCCTTCCACGCCACGTGCCCGCCCTTGATGAATTTCAAGAGTCTGTCCCCGGTTCACCCTGAGTTGCGCAGCCCCGCCGCCAGCCCGTTGATGGAGAGGTGGATGCCGTTCTTCACGCGCTCCCCGGCACCGCCGGCGCGGTGGCGCCGCAGCAGCTCCAGCTGCAGGTGGTTCAGCGGATCGAGGTACGGGAACCGGTTGCGGATCGAGCGCGCCAGCGACGGGTTCGATTCGAGGAAGCGGGTGCAGCCGGTGATCGCGAAGAGCGCCCGCACGGTGGATTCGAACTCGCCCGAGATGCGCGCGAAGATCGCGTCGCCGGAAGCGCTGTCGGCGAGCAGCTCCTTGTAGCGGGCGGCGACGCTCAAGTCGGCCTTGGCGAGCAGCATGTCGAGGTTCGAGAGCATGGCGCGGAAGAACGGCCACTCGCGCCACATGCGCTGGAAGAGCGCGCGGCCGTCCGCGCCGTGGCGCGCCTCGTAAGCGGCGACCGCGGCGCCGAACCCGTACCAGCCGGGCAGCATCACGCGGCACTGCGCCCATGAGAACACCCACGGGATCGCGCGCAGGTCCTCGATCGCGTTCGACTTCTTGCGCGACGCGGGCCGCGAGCCGATGTTGAGCTCGGCGATCTCTCGAATCGGCGTGGTGGCGCGGAAGTACTCGACGAATCCCGGCGTGCCGTACACCAGGTCGCGATAGGCGGCCATCGCGTCGCGCGACAGCTCCTCCAGGGCGGCGTGGAAGCCGCCGTGTTCCGCGCGCGGCGCGGCATCGAGCGTCGCGCGCACCGTCGCGGCGAACAGCGCCTCGAGGTTGCGTCGGCCGATCTCGCGGTTGGCGTACTTGCTCGCGATCACCTCGCCCTGCTCGGTCAACCGCAGCTCGCCCTGCACGCTGCCGGGCGGCTGCGCGAGGATGGCGTCATAGCTCGGCCCGCCGCCGCGTCCTACCGTGCCGCCGCGGCCGTGGAAGAAGCGCAGCCGCACTCCCGCCTGCGCGAACACTTCCACCAGCGCGGTCTCCGCCTTGTAGAGCTCCCAGTTCGAGGTGACGTAGCCGCCGTCCTTGTTGCTGTCGGAGTAGCCGAGCATCACCTCCTGCGCGTCGCCGAGCGAGCGCACGATGGAGCGCGCCGCCGGGATCGCGAACCACTCGCGCATCGTCTTCGCCGCGCCCTGCAGGTCGCCGATGGTCTCGAAGAGCGGCACGATCTGCAGCCGCGAGGCGGGCGCGGCGCCCGGGGTGACGAGCCCCACCTCCTTCAGCATCACCGCCACCTCGAGCAGGTCCGAGACGCTGTCGGCCTTGGAGATCACGTACTGGCGGATCGACGCGGGGCCAAGGCGTCGATGCACCGCCGCCGCTGCCTCGACGATGGCGAGCTCGCCGCGCGCGAGCTCGGAGTAGTTGCCGAAGGCGAAGCGCAGCGGCCGGGGCGATGCCAGCTCGGCGAGCAGCAGCTCGCGGCGCCGGGATTCGTCCAGCTCGCGATAGCGCGGCGTCACGTTCGCCTCGCGCAGCAGCTCCTCGATCACCTCCTCGTGGATCTCGGAGTTCTGCCGCAGGTCCACGGTGGCGAGGTGGAAGCCGAAGGCGGATGCCGCCTTGCGAAGCATCCGCAGCCGACCGTCCGCCAGCAGCGCCCCGCCGCCCGCGCGCAGACTCGCGTCGATCATGTCCAGCGCTGCGATGAACTCCGCCGCGCTGGCGTAGGGACGCGCACTCCCCACCGCGCTTCGATGCGTGAGCCGCAGGCCGAGCTCCTGGGCGGTGGCGAAAAGGCGCGCGTAGATGCCCGTCAGCGCGCGGCGATACGGCTCGTCCTGGCGGTGGGGCGAGCGGTCCGGCGACTCGTTGGCGAGCGCCTCAAGCCCCGGGGTGACCCTGGTGAGCAGCGCCGAGAGCGGCAGCTCGGCGCCGAGCGCGTGGACCTCGCCCAGGTGATGGTCGAGCGCGATCTCCGCCTGGCGGCGGAACGCCGCCTCCAGCATCTCGGCGGTCACGAACGGGTTGCCGTCGCGGTCGCCGCCCACCCAGCTGCCGACCGCCATCAGCGCTCCCAGCTCGCGCCTCCCGGCCTCGCCCGGAAGGCTCGCGATCGAATCCTCGACGTCGGCGAGGATCGCGGGAATGGTGTCGATGAACGTATAGCTGAAGTAGGCGAGCGCGTTCTCGATCTCGTCGCGCACCCCCAGCTTCACCGCGCGCAGCATGCGGGTCTGCCAGAGCGTCGCGATGAGGCGGCGCAGCTCCACGATGGCGCGCTCGACCTCCTCCGGCAGCACATCGGCCGAATCCATGCGCCGCAGGCACTCGGCGATCGCGAGCTGGCAATCGAGCGTGCTCTTCCGCTGCACCTCCGTCGGATGCGCGGTCAGCACCGGGTGGACGCGGATCGCGCCGAGGCGCTCGTAGGCCTCGTCGCGCGTGGCACCGCGCTCGCGCGCATCGGCGAAGAGCCCGCGCACGGTGGAAGCGAGCGGTGCGGCGCCCGCGCGGCGGTTGTCGCGATAGCGGCGGATGTGGTGGCGATCCTCGGCGATGTTGGCGAGCAGCGAGAAGTAGCTGAAGGCGCGCACCACCGCCACCGCCTCCTCGGTGGTGAGCGCGTCGAGGATCGCCGCGAGGCGCTTGCGCGAATCCTCGTCCTCGCGCCGTCGGCTCGCCACCGCGAGCCGGCGGATCTCCTCCACCAGGTCGAAGGTGCGGTCGCCCTCGAAGGCGCGGAGGGTGTCGCCGAGGAGCCGCCCGAGAAGGCGGATGTCGTTGGCGAGGGGAGCGTCCTTGTCCTCGCTCATGCCTTTCTCCAAACGCTCGCGAGCCACGGCTGCTGGTCCCGCGGCAATCCAGGCGGGCGGTAGTAGTGCTCGAGCTCGGTGAATCCCGCCGCGGTGAGGAAGCCGCGCCACGCCGCGAGGTCGTGCCACGCGCCGTAGCGTCCGCCGCTCCATCCCTCGTGGTTGTCGCCACGCGGGTTGGAGCTGAACAGCACGCCCCTCGGCTTGAGCGTCGCGTGGAGCTCGGTGAGCACGCGCGGTAGATCCGCCCTCGGCACGTGAAAGAGCGATGCGTTGGCGAAGACACCGTCGAAGCGCGCGGCGGGGAGGTCGAGCGCGAGGAAATCCTGCTCCCACACCTCGCAGCCGCCGTGCTCTCGCGCCATGGCCGCCAGCTGCGCGGCGCCCTCGAGGCCCACCGGCGCATGGCCCAGCTCGCGGAAGCGCGCGAGGTCGCGCCCCGGCCCGCAACCCAGGTCGAGAATCGAGTACGGCGGCGCGCCCTCGATGTAGCGCAGTAGTGCCGCGATGTTCTGGCTCACGTCGTGGTCGCGCGTGCCCTCCCAGAAGGACTCGGCGCGCTGGTTGTAATGCGCCAGCGTGCCGCGCGAGGCGCTCCGATCGTCGTGGCGATTGCTCATGGGCCGAGGATATAAGATTCCACCGCGTACGCGTGGTGGACGGGAACATCACATGCCAGAACTTTCCGGCATCGGCTTCGAGGCCAAGGCCGGCCTCATCAAGGTGATGCGGGAGCTGGCGCAGTGAGGAGCGAATAGGGATTCACCGGCTCGCCGCGATACCAGCGCTTGTCGGGCCCGAGCCTGATGAGCGCGAAGTGCAGGTGCGGCGCGGTGCGGGACGCGTTGCCGGTGGTGCCGACATACCCGATCGGATCGCCACGCTTGAGCACATCGCCTTCGGCGAGGCCCTCGGCGTACCCGTCCAGGTGCGCGTAGTAGTACGCGTACTCCTCCTTCGCGTCGTACTGGTAGACGCAAAGGCCGCCGAGTATGTGGCGATACACCTTGACGACCCGTCCATCGCCCGCCGCGACCACCGGCGTGCCGCGGGCGGCCATGATGTCGAGCGCGCGGTGCACGCGCTTGCCGCGAGCATCGTGGAACGTATCGCGCAGGCCCTCGCGCGTGACGCCCTTCACCGGAATCAGCAGGCCGTCCGTTCGCGGCACGGGCTCCGCGCGGCGCGCTGGCCCCTCAGCGCGCGCAGGCTCCTCGACGCGCGCGGCCTGCTCCACGGGCGGCGCCGGGTCGCGTGTCTCGATCACGATCGCGCACCCGGTCACGCCGAGGATCGACAGGCCCAGGACAACGAGCGCCTCCGGGAGGGTGCGTTCCATGGCGCGCGGCACCAGCGAAAACGCCGGCCATCGACCGGCGTCTTCGGCGGCGTCGAGGGAATCAATACCGAACGACGGGATCATCCGGCATCTGCTTCGAGGTCAGTCGTCGAATTCTGTAGGCCATTCGCCCAGGCTCACGCCGGGCGTGTCGGAATCGGTCGACCAGCGGGGCATGTTCCACGCCTCCATCTCGTTCACGGGGATGCCGTCCTCGTCGATCTCGAGGATCGGGGGAAGCTTGGCGCGGCGCGGCTGGATGCTCTGCTTTCTCATGGTCGGGTCTCGGTGGGTGGAAGCTGGTGAGAATCTAGCGGGTCGATTTCTCCCGCACCAGTTCCAAAGCCCTAGTCGCAAGTAGGACACGGGCTACTTTTCGCGTCGGATGCGTGCGGCCGGATGGTCCACTCGCCCATGTCGGTGGATTCCTACGCGGCCCGGTAAGGCCGGCCTACAGATCAGCCATGTCCGCCGTTTGATGATCGCTCGACGGCTGGGCACGCGAGAGCAGGACATTCGCGCAACTGCACGGGTGCCTCGTGGAGGAGCGTGTAGGTGGGTGCCGGCAAACGATCGCGGCGCGAAACTAAACGCGGCCCTCCTCCTCGAATCGGTATGCATACCGTCGAGCCACGCGGCGAATGAAACCGGGTCCGAAAGCGATGCTGGGCCTGTTCAAGGCCGCCGCCGCCGGCTGGAAGGCGGATAACTGCCTCAGCATGGGCGCCGCGCTCGCGTTCTATTCGCTGCTGTCGATGGCGCCGCTCCTGATCCTGGTGATCACCGTCGCGGGGCTGGTGATCGGGCGCGACGAGGCGCAGGCGCTGCTCTTCACCCAGCTCTCCGGGCTCCTCGGCGACACCGGCGCCGAGGGCGTGAAGGACGTGCTCGAGAATGCGGGCGACAAGGAAGACGGGCTGCTGCAGACACTCGTGAGCGGCGTGGTCCTGCTCATCGGCGCGACCACCGTCTTTGGCGAGCTCCAGGACGATCTCGACCGCATCTGGAAGGCGGAATCGCCCAAGGCGAAGGGCCTGTGGGGCCAGGTGCGCAAGCGCCTGCTGTCCTTCGGGCTGATCGTGGTGGTCGGCTTCCTCCTCCTGGTATCCCTGGTGGTGAGCGCGGCGGTGTCGTACATGGGGTCGCGCTGGTTCGGCGGCACCGAGGCCATCGCGCGCGCGCTGGAGCTGGTGGGCTCGCTGGTGGTGATGACGGCGCTCTTCGCGCTCATCTTCAGGATCCTTCCCAGCCGGCGCATCCCGTGGGGCGACGTGCTCATCGGCGCGCTGGTGACCGCCGTGCTGTTCACGATCGGCCAGTACCTCATCGGCCTCTACATCGGCAAGAGCTCGGTCGCCTCCGGCTTCGGCGCCGCCGGCACGCTGGTGGTGGCGATCGTCTGGATCTACTACTCGTCGCAGATCTTCTTCTTCGGCGCCGAGCTCACGCGCGCGTACTCTCTTGCGCACGGCTCCAAGAG
Organism: Usitatibacter sp.; assembly: GCA_046590805.1. Lineage (GTDB taxonomy): Bacteria > Pseudomonadota > Gammaproteobacteria > Burkholderiales > Usitatibacteraceae > Usitatibacter. Next base: position 396 of record JBKJTM010000198.1, on the reverse strand, counting down.
CAGCGCGCAGGCGGCGAACTCCGATTACGGCAGCGCGGAAGCGGCGATGGTCGCGCGCGCCGAGGACATCGTGCGCGGCGTCGATCCGGCGCTGCCCAAGGACAACGGGATCCATCCACTCCTCACGCCTCCCGGCACTTCCCGCTCCCGCGACGGCGGCTCCGCCGCCTGAACCTGGTTACTTGAGCGCCTTGAAGCGCAGGCGGTGAGGCTGCGCAGCTTCCTCGCCGAGGCGCTCGAGCTTGTCCGCCTCGTACTCGTGGTAGTTGCCCGCGTACAGCATCCACTGCGAATCGCCCTCGGCCGCGAGGATGTGCGTGCAGATGCGGTCGAGGAACCAGCGATCATGAGAGATGACCATGACGCTGCCGCCGAATTCGAGCAAAGCGTCTTCCA
>JBKJTM010000414.1:0-3130 GCA_046590805.1 Usitatibacter sp. | reverse complement strand
ACCGCCGCCCACCACAGCGCCGTGCGCCTCGCGAAGGCGAAGGCGATCTACTCGGTCGCCAAGGAAAAGTGCGACGACCGTCTTGGCGGCCTGGTATTCGTCTTTGGTCATGCCCGCCGTAGCGGTGGTGCAGAACGCCATGGCGACGGCTGCGGCGATGGCGGTACGGGTGAGCTGGTTCATTCGTGGTCCTTGTGAGGTTTGACGGCCATTGCACCGTGAAGCCTGAGCTTGGGCGCGCGCGAGCACGGTGTCGGTGCGGTGGGCGACATAGCGCCGACGCGCTAGTCGACTTTCCACGGGTCGCCTCCGCTCGCGGCTGCGTCCGGAGCCGTCAGATGGGAACCGCCATTCCGGGCGGCGCGCCGGGGATCGCGACGTTGCCGCCTTCGGCATCGCAGCTTCACGCAGCGTGGCCCGGGCCTTGCGCGGGCGAGCACCTCCCAACCCTGCCCGATCTGGTCGAAAAGCCCGATTTTCATGGAACGCGCGAGTCCAGCATTGGACTAAGACAATTGACCATGAAAACCAACAACTTGGTCGCCTGCGCGGAGTGCGACGCCCTGCAGCGCGAACCCACCCTCACAGCCGGAGGCACCGCCCACTGCGTGCGCTGCGGCGCGGAGCTCTACCGCGACAAGCCCGGGAGCCTCGACCACACGCTTGCCTTCGTGATCGCGGCGGCGGTGGTGTTCCTCATCGCCAACGCCTATCCGCTGATGGGCCTGGACGCGCGCGGGATACTCACCGGCGCCTCCCTGCTCGACTGCGCGCGCGCGCTGTGGGAAGAGGGCATGCCGAGCGTGGCGATGCTGGTCTTCGTCACCACATGGCTGATGCCCGTCGCGCAGATCGGAGGCATGCTCTACATGCTGGTGCCGCTGAAGCTCGGCACGCTGCCGCCGCGCATCCACTTCGCCTACCGCGTGGTCAACTGGGCGCAGCCCTGGGCGATGGTGGAAGTGTTCCTGCTGGGCGCCCTGGTTTCGCTGGTAAAGCTCACGCAGGTCGCGAAGGTGGTCCCCGAGGCGGGCATCTATGCCATCGGCGCGTACGTGATGCTGCTCGCCGCCGCGGTCTCGGCCTTCGAGCCGCGCGAGCTCTGGCGCCGCGTGGAGGAGCTGGGCGAGTCGCTGCCGGCGCTCCAGGAAGGCAACCGCCTGTGACCGCCACGGCGCTGCGCAACGGCCTCTTCCGCTGCGACGTCTGCGAGCTGCTCAATCGCAAGCCGCCGGGCGACACGTGCTGCTGCGCGCGATGCGGCGCGGGGCTGCACGGGCGCACGCCTCACAGCCTGCAGCGCACCTGGGCCTACCTGATCGCGGCGGTGATCCTCTACATCCCCGCCAACCTGCTGCCGGTGCTGCACACCGGCACTCTCTTCAACCTGCAGACAGACACCATCATGAGCGGCGTGGTACATCTCTGGGTCACCGGTTCCTGGGGCCTCGCCATCATCGTCTTCATCGCCAGCGTCGTGGTGCCGGCCGCCAAGCTGGCGTCGCTCTCCTACCTCGCCTGGGCGGCGCAGCGCCGCGTGAGCGCCAATCCGCAGCGGCGCGCGCGCATCTATCGCGCCACGCATTACATCGGGCGCTGGTCCATGGTCGACATCTTCGTCGGCGCGACCCTGGTGGCGCTGGTGCACCTGGGGCCGTTCGCCTCGATCGCGCCGGGCTCGGGGGCGATCGCCTTCGGCGCCGTGGTGGTGCTCACGATGCTCGCCTCGATGAGCTTCGATCCTCGGCTCACGTGGGACACGGTGGAACCCGAAGGCGAGGCCGCGTGAGCGACGCCCCGCGCATGCCGGAAGGCGAGGTCCCGGAGGCGGTGGCGCGCAAGCCCAGCCGCCGCTCGTTCCAGCTGGTGTGGGTGATCCCGTTCCTCGCGCTGCTGATCGGCGCGTGGATCGGCGGCAAGGCGCTGCTTCAGCGGGGAACCACGATCACGCTCCAGTTCAAGTCGGCCGAGGGCATCGAGGCCAACAAGACGCGCATCCGCCACAAGTCGGTGGACATCGGCATGGTGAAGAGCGTGCAGCTCTCCGCGGACACCAAGGCGGTGATCGTGACCGCGGAGCTCGAGCGCCACTCCTCGGACGCATTCCTCGGCGAGGACACGCGCTTCTGGGTGGTGCGCCCGCGCATCGCCGGCGGCCAGATCTCGGGGCTGGGCACGCTGCTCGCGGGCTCCTACATCGGCGCCGATCCCGGCAAGAGCGAGAACGAGAAGCGCGCCTTCGTCGGCCTCGAGTCGCCGCCGGCGATCACCTCCGACGTCCCCGGCCGCCGCTTCGTGCTCCGCGCCGACGAGGCCGGCTCGCTCGACATCAACTCGCCGATCTACTTCCGCGGCGTGCTCGCCGGGCGCGTGATCTCGGTGGAGGTCCCGACCGACGGCAAGCAGGTGGTGGTGGGCGCCTTCGTGCACGAGCCCTTCGACAAGCTGGTGACACCGGAGACACGCTTCTGGAATGCGAGCGGGATCGACCTCACGCTCGACGCCAATGGCGTGAAGCTGCAGACCCAGTCGCTGATTCCGCTCCTGCTCGGCGGGCTCTCCTTCGAGACGCCGCCGGAATCCGCGGCGCTCCCGCCCGCGGCGGCGGACACCCAGTACGCGCTGTGGGACAACCGCGTCGAGGCGATGCGCCCGCGGGAGACCACGATCGAGACCTTCATCATCAAGTTCACGCAGTCGGTGCGCGGCCTCGCGGTGGGCGCGCCGGTGGACTTCCGCGGCATCAACGCGGGCGAGGTGAGTGGCATCTCTCTCGAGCTCGATCCCGAGGCGGTGCGCTTCCTGCAGGTGGTCGAGATCCGTCTCTATCCGGACCGGTTGCGCTCGCGCTATCGCGAGAACACCAGCCGTCCGAATCCCGAGCTCACGCCGGCGCAGCGCATCCAGCGCTTCGTCGACCGCGGCTTCCGCGCGCAGCTGAAGAGCGGCAACCTGCTCACCGGCCAGCTCTACGTCGCGCTCGACTTCTTCCCCAAGGCGCCCAAGGCGACGATGGACCTCTCGAAGACGCCGCCGGAGCTGCCGTCGATGACCGGAGGCCTGGGCGAGCTGCAGGAGCAGATCACCAACATCGTCACCAAGCTGGAGAAGGTGCCCTTCGATCTGATCG
>JBKJTM010000138.1:0-6568 GCA_046590805.1 Usitatibacter sp. | reverse complement strand
ACCGCGCCTGGCCGGACGCTTTCTCGCGCGTGCGGGAGACCGACCCCGACATGGCCGTTCCGGGAGGCGAGAGCCGCCGGCAATTCCACGAGCGCGTGCGTGAAGCTTTCGAGGTGCTTGCACGCGACCATGAAGGAAAGCGCGTGACTGTGGTGGCGCACGGAGGGGTGCTCGCCGCGCTCTACCGCCTGATCCACGACATCCCCGTCGGCAAGCCGCACGCGGTGCCGATCTCCAACGCCTCTTACAACGCCGTCGCCTTCGCGGCCCCCGCCTGGGCAATCGAGGCCTGGGACGACGTGGCTCACTTGCCGGGCGCGGTTCCCTTCGTCGAGAGCTGAGCGTCCTTCTTCGGCGGGGCCGAGCCGGCAGGAGGCGCGGCGGCCCCGGCGGGGAGCGGCAGGGTGGGCGCGTCGCGAGGCTCCATGCGCGTGAGGATGTCGTGGTAGTTGCGGATGTTGTCGACAAGCTGCATCGCCTCCGAGCCGCGCGCGTAACCGTGCTTCAGGGTACTGAAGGACTCCGGCTCGGAGAGCTTCGGCAGCACCTGGCGCACGTCCTGCCACATGTCGGCGTTCAGCCTGGCGCGCTGCGTGAGGATGCGGGCGTCCTCGAGGTGGCCGATGCCCAGGTTGTAGGCGGCGAGCGCGAGCCAGGTGCGGTCGGGCTCGGCGATCCGCGGCGAGAAGCTCTCCTTCAGCAGCGCGAAGTAGCGCGCTCCTCCGAGGATGCTGTCGCGCGCATCCAGCCGGTTCTTCACCTGAAGCCGGTTGGCGGTCTCCTCGGTGAGCATCATCAGGCCGCGCACGCCGGTGGGCGAGGTGGCGTTCGGGTCCCAATGGGACTCCTGGTAGCCGATCGCGGCGATCAGCCGCCAGTCGATGCCGCTCTCCCGCTCGGCCTCCTCGAAGTAGGGCCTCAGCTTCGGCAGCTGCGAGCCGATCCGCTCGATCAGCGTCCCCGAATCGAGCGCGGTGATGCGCGTGGCGTGCCCGTAGTAGCGGTCCACGAGGCGCTTCAACGTCCCATCCTTGCGGATGCGCTCGAAGAAGGGGCCCGCGGCGGCGAGGATGCGCTTCTTGTCCACCTGGGATGCGAGCCACGCATACTCCACCGGCTTGCCCACGTTGAAGGCGACTTCGAGCTGGGGGAAGAAGCGGCGTGCGAGCGTGTAGCGCGTCGATTCGACCAGCGCGTAGTCGAGCTTGCCGGCGGCCACCTGCTCCAGCATGTCGGCGGTGGAGGTGCCGGGCGGCAGCCGTTCGATGCGAAGCGGCACCGACGAGGGCGCGGCGAGGAGGTATTCCGCCACCGACTCCTCGATCACGCCCACCGGACGGTCAGCGATGTCGCGCATCGTCTTGGGCTTGCCGTCCGCGCTGCGGCCGACGATCTGGTGCTGGGTGGTGAAGTAGGAAGGTCCCCAGGCGAGTCCCCCGGGGTAGTCGAAGTGGCGCGCGAGGGCGGCGGCGGCGAGATGCGCCTGCCCCGCGCGCAGCAACTGGTCGATCTTGGCGGGATTGTCGATCACGACGAACGCGGGCTTCGCGCCCAGCTCCTTCGCGAAAAGCATCGCGAGGTCGTATTCGAACCCGGAAGCGAGGCCCTGCGCGTCCTCGAAGTAGGTCGCGGGGCCGTTCACCGTGAGAACGACCAGCTCGCCCGACTGCGCGATCGGCGCGATGGGCTTCGGGGCCTCCTCGCAGCCGACGGCAACACAAGCAAGCACAGCCAGGATTCGCCGCGCCGTCATGGGGAGGAGTTTACGATTAAAATCGCGGTCTCATGCCGAAAGTCTTCGCTATCGTTCCCGCGGCCGGGCAGGGCACACGCATCGGGGATGCCGTACCCAAGCAATACATCCCGCTGCGCGGCAAGCCGATGATGTTCCACTCCATCGAGTCGCTCGCGTCGGTGGGGCGCATCGGCACGGTATGCGTGGTGCTCTCGCCGCTCGACCGCCACTGGGGCGAGCACGACTGGAGCGCCTTCCCCGACAAGATCGAGCCGATGTTCGTGGGCGGCGCGACGCGGGCGCAGAGCGTGGCCAACGCGCTGAAGGAGCTCGCGCCCCGCTGCGCCAAGGACGACTGGGTGCTGGTCCACGACGCGGCGCGCCCGTGCATCCAGAAGGAGCTGGTGGAGCAGTTCCTCGACGAGCTGGGCGACGACCCCATCGGCGGGCTGCTCGCGATGCCGATGGCCGACACGCTGAAGAGCGCGGACGAGAACCAGCGCGTGGCCGCCACCATCCCGCGCCTGAACCTGTGGCGCGCCCAGACTCCGCAGATGTTCCGCTACGAGCTGCTGCGCCGCGGCCTGGAGACCCGGCCCGACGCGACCGACGAGGCGCATGCGGTGGAGTCGATCGGCTACAGCGCCCCGCGCCTGGTGCAGGGCGAGAACAGCAACATCAAGGTGACCTTCGCCGAGGACCTGTTCCTCGCCGAGATGATCCTCGAGCACAACAACCGCGTGGAGATGTGAGGGTGCGCATCGGCCAGGGATTCGACGTCCACCGGCTCGTCGCCGGCCGCCGCCTGGTGGTCGGCGGGGTCGAGATCGCGCACCACAAGGGGCTGCTCGGCCACAGCGACGCCGACGTGCTGCTGCACGCCATCTGCGATGCCCTCCTCGGTGCGGCCGCCCTGGGCGATATCGGCAAGCACTTTCCCGACAGCGACGCGAAGTACAAGGGAATCGACAGCCGCGAGCTGCTACGCCAGGTGGCGGCGCTTCTCGCGGAACGCGGCCGGCGCGTCGTCAACATCGACGCCACCATCGTCGCGCAGGCGCCGCGCATGGCGCCGCACATCCCGACGATGGTCGCCAACATCGCCGCCGACCTGGGGCTGGCGGCCGACTGCGTGAACGTGAAGGCCACCACCACCGAGGCGCTCGGCTTTACCGGCCGCGAGGAGGGGATCGCCGCGCAGGCGATCTGCCTGGTGGAGTGACTAGGCGGGAACGCGCGCGGGCCTGAAGCGCGCCTCGCTGCGCTTCGCCGCCCCGGCGGCGGTGACCGTCTCGACGTAGACCAGCTCGCCGGAGGCCTCGCGCGACAGCGTCTCTTCCACCTTCTCGGTGCGCAGCACTTCGCCCAGCCCGGTGGTCCTGTCGTTGCGGCGCTCCAGGCGGCCCGCGTTGCAGGTCCACTTGTCCGGGAAGTCGATGCCGATCTCCACGATCGGCTTCGCCTGCGCGTCGAGGAAGCGCATCCTGGTGCCCTTGGCCGCATGGGTGACCGTCACCGCGCTCGCCAGGTGCGTGACTTTCGGCCGCGACAGCACGCCTCCACCGGACAGGCCCGCGGGCGCGCCGCCAGACTCGCGTACGAAGAGCTTTGACTTCTCGCGGCCCTGGACGAAGTTGCTGAGGTATTCGGGCTGGCCGTTCCGGGGCGCGGTGGCCTGGTATTCATACGTGCCGTTCAGTTGCTCGCAGCCGGCCGCTCGCGCGTCCGTGGGGCTAAGGCTTTCACCACAGAGGACACAGAGAAAGGCGAAGGTCCACAGAGGAAATGCCTTTTTCATGGGAGTTGTCGGTACGTGCGGGGTTTCGCCACCAAAGGGTTTCCTCTGTGAACCTCTGTGTTCCCTCTGTGCCCTCTGTGGTGAAAGCAGTAGTTACCGCCGGAATTGCGCCAGCACCGACGAGGTCCACGTGAGCCGCTCGATCAACGTGCGCAGGAACTCGCGGTTGAAGCGCAGCTGGCAGCCCTCGGAGAGCGAATCGAGGTGGGTCGCCTGGATCTTGAGGAGCTGCACCTCGGACACCGAGACGATCGAAGCCGAGCGGCGAGCGCGGTCGCCCGAGAGGTAGGCCATCTCGCCGAAGCAATCGCCCTCCTTGAGGACGTTGAGCAGCTTGCCGTCCTTCACCACCTTCACCTGCCCGCCGGCGATGATGAAGAACGCCTGGCCCACCTCGCCCTCGAGCAGCAGGTTCTGGTCGCGCCCGTGCGCCTCCCAGACCGCGCCGCGAAGCACTTCCCAGAGCTCGGCGTCGCGGAACTCGCGGAAGAAGGGCAGCGAGCGCAGCTTGTTGAATTTCTCCGTCGAGCTGATCTCGTGCGAGTAGCGCTCGAGCTGCGGGAAGGTGTTGGCCAGCTCGCTCGCCATCTCGAACCAGTTGGCGTAGCGCACCTTCGGGTCCTTGTGCATCGCCTTCTCGACGATCTCCACCAGCCGCGGCGGCAGGTCGGGGCGCAGGCTCTCGATCGGCACCGGATCCTCGTTGAGGATCTTGGTGATCATGGTGACCGCGTTGTCGGCGCGGAACGGCAGCTTGCCGGTGAGCAGCTCGTACATCACCACGCCCAGCGAGTAGATGTCGGTCTGCACGCTCGGCAACTCCTCGTTGATCTGCTCCGGCGACATGTACGCCGGGGAGCCTAGGAAGCCGTCCAGCTGCGTGTGCTCGGCGGTCGAGATCTTGGCAGTGCCGAAGTCGCTGATCTTGATGTCGTCGCGCTCGGAGAGCAGGATGTTCGCCGGCTTGATGTCGCGGTGGATCACGCCGTTCTGGAATGCGTAGTCGAGCGCACGGCACATCTTGAAGATCACCAGCACCGCCTGGCGCACCGGCAGCAGGTTGGTCTCGGTGCAGTACTTCTTGAGCGACCCCCCGGGAACGTACTCCATCACGATGTAGCGGATATCGCCCTCGACCACCGCGTCGAACACGCCGACGATATTCGGGTGGTTGAGCTTCCCGGCGAGCGAGGCCTCGTTGAGGAACAGCTTCTCGAAGCGCTTCGCCTCCTCCTCGCCCATCTCGATATCGGTCTTCGCGACCTTCACCGCGACCTTGCGGTCGTTGAAGGTGTCTTCCGCGAGGAAGACGTCCGCCGACGCACCCTCGCCCAGCTGCGAAAGGATGTCGTACTTGCCGATCTTCTGGGGCCGTTCGAACACGATCGGGCGCGATCTTCGGGGGAGGGTCGTTGGTTGTTTTTTTGAGCCTGCAGTTTAAACCGATTGCGCCCGCGCCGGGTTAGCCGTGCGCCCGCACGAGGGCCCGCGCCAGGTCGAGAAACCCGGCCCGGCCGGCCTCGCTCACCTCGACGACCTCGGCCGAGGGCGCCTCGCGGTAGTTGCGCAAGAGCGACTTGCGATAGGCGGGGTCGTAGTGGTTCTCCAGCAGGTCGCGGACCAGGGGGTGCCACGCGCTTCGCGCCAGGTGCTCTGCCCATTGGTCGATGCGCTCGGCGCCGTGCAGGTCGCGCAGCAGCTCCAGCTTCGCCATCAGCGCCGCGGGGCTCGCCACGAAGTGGGCGTAATCCTCCATCAGCAGGGCGACACGCACCTTTTCGTTGGCCTGCAGCCGGAAGCAGCGGGCGGCGCGCATGCGCTGGATCAGCTCGTCGGGCACGCGCAGGTTGCCCACCTTCTTGCTCTCCGACTCGACATAGACCGGGCGCGTGGCATCGAAGCGCGAGAGCGCCTCCCAGAGCTCGGTCTCGAAGCGCTTCTGGGTCGGCTGCGGCTCGTCGGGGAGGTCGCCCAGGACCGAGCCGCGATGCTGCGCAATCACCTCGAGGTCGAGCACCTGCGCGCCCGCCTCCGCGAGAGCTTCCAGCAGCCGGCTCTTGCCCGAACCGGTCGCGCCGCAGATCACGTGGTAGCGGAAGCGCTGCGGCAGCGCCTCGAGATCGGCCACGACCTGGCGGCGGAACGCCTTGTAGCCGCCATCCAGGCGCAGCGCGTTCCAGCCCACCTGGCGAAGGATGTGCACCATCGACCCCGAGCGGCCGCCCCCGCGCCAGCAGTACACCAGCGGCCGCCAGTTGCGCGGGCGGTCGGCGAAGCGCATCTCGATGTGGGCGGCGATATTGCGGGCGGCGATGGGCGCGCCCACGCGCCTGGCATCGAAGGCCGACTGCTGCTTGTAGATCGTGCCCACGCGCTCGCGCTCCCCGTCGTCGAGCACCGCAACGTTGACGGCGCCCGGCAGGTGGTCGTCGGCGAACTCCGCCGGGCTGCGCGCATCGAGGATCTCGTCGAAGGCGCGCAGCTCCGCGAGCGTGAGCGGCAGGGCGGCCAGCGCCTCGGGCCGGTCGCGGCGGAAGGGAAGCTCGCTCACCGCGCGCGCTTGCGGATCAGCGGCTCCACCGCCGGCCAGACGTTGTCGAGGATGCGCGGCTGCGCGCCGGCCGTCGGGTGGAGCTGGTCGGCCTGGAAGAGCTCGGGCTTGTCGGCGAGGCCCTCGAGCAGGAAGGGCACCAGCGCCACGCGATTCGCCTTCGCGAGCTTCGCGTAGAGGTCGCGGAACTGCGCCGCGTATTCGATGCCATAATTCGGCGGAATCATCATGCCTGCGAGCACCGGCTCGGCACCGGCCGCGCGGGCGAGGCGGATCATCTGTTCCAGGTTGTTGCGCATCCCCGCTACCGGCAAGCCGCGCAGGCCGTCGTTGGCGCCGAGCGCGATCACCACGACCGCCGGCTTGTGGCGCTTCAGGTCCGCGGGAAGGCGGCGCAAGCCACCGGCGGTCGTTTCCCCCGAAACGCTCGCGTTGGTGACCTGCCAGTCGAGCTTGGCGGCGCGCTCGCCCAGCAGGTGCACCC
>JBKJTM010000102.1:0-7788 GCA_046590805.1 Usitatibacter sp. | reverse complement strand
AAGGGCGATCCGCTTCCCAACGAGACCATCGAGAGCATCCGCAAGACCCGCCTCGCGCTGAAGGGCCCTCTCGCGACCCCGGTGGGTGGCGGCTTCCGCTCCTCCAACGTGCGCCTGCGCGAGGAGTTCCAGCTCTACGCCAACCTGCGCCCGGCGCGCACGCTGGTCCCGGGGCGCTATGACAAGATCGACCTGGTCCTCATCCGCGAGAACCTCGAGGGCCTGTACGTGGGCTTCGAGCACTACATCCCGATCGGCGACGATCCACGCGCGGTGGCGCTCGCCTCCGGGGTGAACACGCGCGCGGGCGGCCGGCGCATCTGCGAGTTCGCCTTCGACTACGCGGTGAAGAACAACCGCAAGAAGGTGACGCTGGTGCACAAGGCCAACGTGCTCAAGGCGCTGACCGGCCTCTTCCTCGAGACCGGCAAGGAGACTGCCGAGCGCTACAAGGGCCGGGTGGAGTGCGACGAGCGGATCATCGATGCCTGCGCGATGCAGTTGGTGATGAATCCGTGGCAGTTCGACGTGATCGTCACCACCAACCTTTTCGGCGACATCCTCTCGGACCTCAACGCGGGCCTGGTGGGCGGCCTGGGCATGGCGCCGGCGGGCAACATCGGCAACGACGCGGCGATCTTCGAGGCGGTGCACGGATCCGCGCCCGACATCACCGGCAAGGGGATCGCCAACCCGCTGGCGCTCATCCTCTCGGGGGCGATGATGCTCGACCACGTGGGCCTCGCGGACAAGGGCAAGCTGGTGCGCGACGCCGTGGACAAAGTGCTGATGGTGGACAACGTGCGCACCGGCGACCTGGGGGGCAAGGCCAACACCAAGCAGTTCACCCAGGCCATCATCAGCCGGATGCGCGGCTGAAAAAAATGGTGTCGGAGTCGAATTTCGAGGTTTCATGAGAAGCAAGCTGTTCGTGCCCGGCTCGCGGCCCGATCTCTTCGCCAAGGCGATGGCGGGGGAAGCCGACGCGCTCTCCTTCGACCTGGAAGACGCGGTCGACGAGTCCCGCAAGGACGACGCGCGCCGCAGCCTCGCCGCGTTCCTGCGCTCGCTGCCCCCAAACTGCGGCAAGACCATCATCGTTCGCGTGAACGGGCTCGACACGCCGCATTTCGAGGCCGACCTCGAGGCGATCGTGGGTCCCGGGCTCGACATCGTGAACCTGCCGAAGCCGGAGAGCGCCAACGACGTGCGCGCGTGCGCGGCGGCGCTTGCCAAGGTGGAGCGCAAGCTTGGCGTCGATCCGATCGACATCCTGCCGAACATCGAATCGCCCAAGGCGCTGCGGCTGGCGGCGGAGATCGCATGCGCGAGCCCGCGCGTGGTCGGCCTGCAGGCAGGGTGGGGCGATCTCATCGAGCCGCTCGCCATCGACCGTTACAACCCTGCCGCGATCCAGGCGATCCAGCTGCAGATCCGCGTCGCCGCGGGCGAGGCGGGCGTGTGGGCCTACGACGGCGCCTTCGCGAACATCGGCGATCCCGACGGCTACCGTCGCGAGGCCGAGGCCGCCCGACGGCTGGGCTATGTCGGCAAGAGCGCCATTCATCCTTCCCAGGTGCCGCTGGCCAATGCCGTCTTCCGGCCGAGCGACGAGGAGATCGCGCACTCGCTCAAGGTGATCGAGGCCGCCTCCGCAGCCGCGCGCCAGGGCATCGGCGCCTTCACCGTCAACGGCAGGATGGTCGATGCGCCCTTCGTACGCCGCGCCGAGGCCGTTCTCGAGCTCGCCCGCCGCCTGAACCTGATCGCCACGGAAGAGAGGACCATCCAGTGAAACAAAAATTGGTGTCGGAGTCGATTTTCCTTGCCGCGAAATTGGTGTCGGAGTCGATTTTTCTCGCCGCCCTCGCGCTAGCGCCGGCGTACGCGCAGCAGAAGTTTCCGGCCAAGCCGGTGACGCTGGTGGTGCCCTACCCGCCGGGCGGGTCGAACGACACCTTCGCGCGCGAGCTCGGCAAGCGCCTGGGCGACGTGTGGAAGGTTCCGGTCATCGTCGAGAACCGCGCGGGGGCCGGCGGCTCCATCGGCGCCGCGGTGGTGAGCAAGGCGGCACCCGATGGCTACACGCTCTGCCTGCTGTCGTCGTCGTTCACCACCAACGCCGCGATCCAGGCCAACCTGCCGTTCGATCCGGTGAACGGCTTCGCGGCGGTGGGCATGGTGGCCAAGGGGCCGATGCTTCTCACGGTCGCGAACCACGTGCCGGCCAAGTCGACGCTCGAGCTCTTCGACCTCGCCCGCAAGCAGCCGGGCAAGCTGAACTACGCGTCCTCGGGACAGGGCAGCACCAACCACTTCGCGACCGAGCTCCTGATGGAGGCGGCGCAGATCCGGATGACCCACGTCCCGTACAAGGGCATGGCGCCCGCGGTGACCGACGTGATCGGCGGCCATGTCGACGTGCTGGTCGCGAGCGCTCCTTCGATCTACCAGCAGGTCAAGGCTGGCAAGGTGCGCGGCATCGGCGTCACCAGCAAGGGGCCGTCGGTCGTGGTGCCGGACCTGCCGCCGGTCGCGTCCATGGGCGTGCCGGGCTACAGCTTCGAGCTCTGGTGGGGTGTTCTCGCACCGCCGAAGACGCCGATGGAGATCGTGAACCAGATCAACGCCGACATGAACCGGATCCTCGAGACGCCGGAGATGCGCGAGGTCTTCCTGAAGGAAGGCGCCGAGCCCGCGACCATGACCGCGCCCCAGTTCGCGAAGACCATCCGGGACGAGATCGAGGGATGGAAGAAAGTGGCGGCGAAGGCGGGGATCAAGGCGGAGTGACGCTCAAGCAGCGCGACTACACGGGCGCCGCCCGCGGCGCGCTCAGCGGCGTGCGCGTCCTCGACCTCTCGCGCCTCGTCGCCGGCAACACCCTCACCGGCGCGCTCGCCGACTTTGGCGCGGAAGTGATCAAGGTCGAGCCGGAGGCGGGCGACACCCTGCGGGCGTGGCGCACGAAGGACGTCCAGGTCAACTGGAAGCTCTACGCGCGCAACAAGAAGAGCCTCGCGCTCGAGCTGCGCAAGCCCGAAGCGCGGGACCTGCTGCTGAAGCTCGCCGACAAGGCCGACATGTTCGTCGAGAGCTTCCGTCCCGACACGCTCGAGCAGATGGGCCTCGGCCCCGAAGTCCTGCTCGCGCGCAATCCGCGCCTCGTGATCGTCCGCATCTCGGGATGGGGACAGACCGGCCCCTACCGGCGCCGCCCGGGGTTCGGCACGCTGGTAGAGGGAATCTCGGGATTCGCGTCCTTCAACGGCTTCGAGGATCGCGAGCCCGTTCTTCCGCCGATGTACATGGCGGACTCGTACGCCGGCCTTTATGGCGCGATCGGCGCGATGATCGCGCTGCGGGAGGTGGAGGTGAACGGCGGCCGGGGACAGGTGATCGACCTGCCGCTCCTCGATCCGCTCTTCCACGTGCTCGGACCGCAGGCGGCGAGCTACCGCCTCACCGGCAAGGTGAAACCGCGCAGCGGCAGCCGCTCCACCAACTCCGGCCCGCGCAACGCCTATCGCTGCAGCGACGGCAAGTACGTGTGCCTTTCCGCCTCGACGCAGAAGATGGCCGAGCGGGTGTTCGCCTCCATCGGCCGCGCCGACCTGAGCGAGGATCCGCGCTATCGGACCAATGCCGCGCGGGTGAAGAACGCCGCGGAGCTGGACGCGATCATCGGCGAGTTCGTGGCGACCAGGACGCAAGCGGAGAACGTCGCCTTCTTCGAGGCGGCGGAGGTCACCATCGGCCCGATCTACGACATCTCCCAGATCCTCGACGACCCGCACTTCATCGACCGCGAGGTGCTGGCGGATTACCCCGACGCGGACATGGAAGCCTTTCCCATGCACCACGTCGTGCCGCGCCTGTCGGGCACGCCCGGCCACATCGGCACGCCAGCACCGAAGCTGGGCGAGCACAACCGCGCCCTGCTGGCGGAAGTGGGCGTGGACGAGAAGGCTTACGCGCGGCTGCTCGCGGACGCGGCGGTGTACGAGGAAGGCTGATGGAAGCGGTCCCGAACTCCGGCGGGACTTCGCGCCCCCGTTTCGCCGCGCCGCCAGATGCGTGCGACGCCCACGTGCACATCTACGACCCCCGGTTCCCGATGACCTTCCCGCATTCGCGCGCGACGCCGGATGCGACTGCCGCCAGCTACGAGCGGTTGCAGCAGCGCATCGGCACGAGCCGCGCGGTCGTGGTCCAGCCCGCGGCCTACGGCACCGACAATCGGGTGACGGTGGCGGCACTCGCGCAGCTCGGCGCCGCGAACGCGCGCGGCATCGCGGTGCTGCACCCCGATGTGACCGACGGCGAGCTCGAAGCGCTGGCGGGCGCCGGCGTGCGCGGGCTGCGCTTCACCCAGCACGACCCGGCGACCGCGGTGACGACGCCTGAGATGATCGAGCCGCTCGCGCACCGCATCCACGCGCTCGGCTGGCACACGCAGCTGCACATGCGCGGCGATCAGCTGCTGGGGATGGCGTCGGTCATCGAGCGGCTTCCCGGCACGATCGTGATCGACCACATGGGGCGCGTGCCGCAGCCCGGGGGCATCTCGCACGCGGCGTTCAGGCTGGTGCGCAGGCTGCTCGAAAGCGGGCGCGCGTGGGTGAAGCTTTCCGGCGCCTACCTCGACACCAAGGTCGGAAGTCCCACCTACGCCGACGTGTCCTCGGTTGCGCGCGAGCTGGTGAGGATTGCGCCGCATCGCCTGGTATGGGGCAGCGACTGGCCCCATCCCACCGAGCGTGACGCGAAGCCGGACGATGCGGTGCTCTTCGACCTGCTGCACGAATGGTGCGCGGACGAGGCGACCTTCCGCCGCATCCTGGTCGAGAACCCGGCCACTTTGTACGGCTTCTGAAACAACGCCGCGACTCCTACAGCGAAATGGGATTTTTGGATACGCAGCTACAAACCCTTGCCAACTATCCTACGTATCCCTGAGAGCTTCCTTGGAGATACCTATGTCGATCGGAATGATCCTTTTGATCATCCTCATACTGGTGCTGGTCGGTGCCCTGCCGACCTGGGGCCATAGCAAGAGCTGGGGCTACATGCCCAGCGGGCTGCTCGGTACCGTGGTGGTCGTCCTGTTGATCCTGCTGCTGCTCGGCAAAATCTAGCGGTAGCGGTAGCGGTAGCGGTAGCGGTAGCGGCCCGCGCCTCGCGGCGCGGGTTTTTTCGTCTCATGATCGCGTCGTCATTTGTTGCGAAGCGAGGAGGCGACATGTGGCTGTGCGGCGGCGAACGAGACGGCGAGGAGCGCGGCGAGCGTGACGATCCGGGTCATGCGCGAAATGTTACGTAGAATCGCCGCACCAGGAGGTAACACGATGTTCGCCGTCCGCTCCATCCTCGCCGCCGCTCTGTTCGCAATCGCCGGTAGCGCTCTGGCGCAGGCCTACCCCACAAAACCGGTCAAGATCATCGTCGGCTTCGCGCCCGGTTCCGCCACCGACATCCTCGCGCGCGTCGTGGCCGAGCACTTCTCGAAATCCATGGGGCAGCCGTTCGTGATCGAGAACAAGCCGGGCGCGGGCGGCAGCGTCGGCACCGCGCAGGCGAAGGAAGCCGCGCCCGACGGCTATACGCTGGTCGCGGCCGGCAGCGGCCCTTTCGGCATCAACCCCGCGATCCAGTCGAAGCTGCCCTACGATCCGCTCAGGGACTTCGAGCTCATCGGCAACATCGTGCTCACGCCGCAGACGATCGTCGTGGGTGCGGGTGCCCCTTACAAGACGCTGGGCGAGCTGGTCGCGGCCGCGAAGGCCAGGCCGGGCGAGATTCCCTACGCCTCTCTGGGCAACGGCTCTACCAGCCACCTCACGATGGAAGCGTTCCAGAACGCCGCCGGGGTGAAGCTGAACCACATCCCGTTCAAGGGCAGCGCCGATGCGCAGACGGCGATCATGGGCGGCCAGGTGCCGACGATGTCCGACACCATCCCCGGCGTGCTCGCGCAGGTGAAGGCGGGCAAGCTGCGCGCGGTCGGGGTCGCCATCCCGCGCCGCTCGTCATTCCTGCCCGACGTGCCGACCGTCGCCGAGCAGGGCTATCCGGGCTTCGAGAGCGTCGGCTGGATCGGGCTCGCCGCGCCGGCGAAAACGCCGAACGCGATCCTCGACAAGCTGAACGCCGAGATCAGGAAGATGCTGGCGGACCCGGCGATCAAGGCGAGATTCGAGCAGCTCGCCTTCGAGCCGGTGGGCGACTCGCGGCAGGAATTCACCAATTTCGTGCGCAGCGAGATCGCGAAGTGGACCAAGGTCGCGAAGGAGAGCGGGGCGAAGGTCGACTAGGTATTGGACCCCGGACTGTTGCCGCTCCCGCGGCATCCGGGGTGACGAGCGTCGTCGCCCCGGCGGAGGCCGGGGCCCAGGTTATCTCGACAGCGCGCGCGCGTGATGCCGCAGGTGGTCGGCGACGAACGCCTGGATGAAGTAGTAGCTGTGGTCGTAACCGGGGTGGCGGCGTAGCGTCAACGGCTGGCCGGCCTTCGCGCAGGCCGCCTCGAAGATCTCGGGCTTCAATTGCTCGACGAGGAACTGGTCGTCGAGGCCCTGGTCGACGAGGATGCCGTGCGCGTACGGCGCCGACTCCTGCCGCGCCATCAGCTCGCTCGCATCGTGCGCCTTCCACGTCTCGCGATCGTCGCCGAGATACCCGCCGAAGGCCTTCACTCCCCACGGGCACTGCGTGGGCGCGGCGACGGGAGCCAGCGCGGAGACGGAACGAAACCGACCGGGATGGCGCAGCGCCAGGGTGAGCGCGCCGTGCCCGCCCATCGAGTGGCCGAAGATGCCCGCGCGCTCCACATCGATCGGGAATTCGCGGCCCACGAGCGGCAACAGCTCGTCGAGCAGGTAACTCTCCATCCGCCAATGCCCGCGCCACGGCTCCTCGGTGGCATCGAGATAGAAGCCCGCGCCGACGCCGAAATCCCACGATGCGGATTCCCCGGGGACTTTCGCGCCGCGCGGGCTGGTGTCGGGACACAGCATCGCGATTCCGAGGCGCGATGCGATGCGTTGCGCGCCCGCCTTGGCGGGAAAGGTCTCGTCGGTGCAGGTGAGGCCGGCGAGGAAGGTGAGTAGCGGGACCCTCTCCCCGGCCGGAGGGAGATAGAGCGAAAACCGCATCGGCAGCCCGATCACCGCCGACTCGTGGCGATGGAACCCCTGCACGCCGCCGAAGCACGCGTGCGTCGAGAGGGTCTCCATCAATACACAACGACGGAGCGGATCGACTCGCCGCGCTCCATCAGCTCGAAGCCCTCGTTGATCTTCTCGAGCGGCAGCTTGTGGGTGATCAGCTCGTCGATGCGGATCTTGCCGTCCATGTACCAGTCCACGATCCGCGGCACGTCGGTGCGCCCGCGCGCGCCGCCGAACGCGGTTCCCTTCCACACGCGGCCCGTGACCAGCTGGAATGGCCGCGTCGAGATCTCCTGCCCCGCGCCCGCCACGCCGATGATCACCGACACGCCCCAGCCCTTGTGGCAGCACTCGAGCGCCTGGCGCATCGTCGTGGTGTTGCCGATGCACTCGAAGCTGTAGTCAGCGCCGCCATCGGTCAGCTGCACGATCGCGTCCACAACGTTGTCGGTCGTCGTCGGGTTGATGAAGTGCGTCATGCCGAACTTGCGCGCCATGGCTTGCCGGGCCGGGTTGATGTCCACGCCAATGATTTTGTCGGCGCCGACCATGCGGGCGCCCTGGAGGACGTTCAGGCCAATGCCGCCCAGGCCAAAGACCACCACGTTGGCGCCGGCCT
>JBKJTM010000533.1:0-5752 GCA_046590805.1 Usitatibacter sp. | reverse complement strand
TGGCCGGCGCCGAAGAGCCACAACGGCGTGAGGGAGGGCGAGAAGCGCTCGTAGAGGGCCGCGTTGGGGTCGCGAGACGCGAGCGCCGCGAGGGCTTCCGGCGGGGCACCGGACTCGCGCAGCTGAAGGGCCTCGGCGAGGCGCGCCTGGTCCGCAGGGCCGTAGCGCTGGAACCACAGCTCGACGATTCCGCCGCAGCACTGGCCAAGCGAGGCGCCGAGCGAGAAACGGTCCACGCGCGAAGCGGGAGCGCTGGCCGCAAGAAGATCGCGCGCGATGGCGGTGGCGACGAACTCGAGGTGGCCGCCGCCAATCGTGCCGCGCTCGCCATCGGACGTCACCAGCATGCAGGCGCCGGGCTCACGCGGCGCCGAGCCGCGCACGGTAGCCACCACGACGCGCACCAGCGGCTCGCCGCGCTCGCGCAGCTCATCATGAAGCGCGCGCAGCCAGTCCCTCACGCGATCGTCCTTTCCGCGCCGGCAGGGACCGGCGAGGCGAGCGAATCCATCGCCGCCAGCAGCGCCTCCGGCGTGGCCGGCGCGCGCAACCGCGGCACGCCCGACCCGCACGACGCGACCGCGTCCCTCAGCGCGAAGAACACCGCCATCGCGAGCATCAGCGGCGGCTCGCCCACCGCCTTGGAGTTGTGGATGGTCTCCTCCACGTTGGGCGAGCCCCGTAGAAGCTGCACGTGAGCCTGCGCCGGCCAGTCGCCCGAAGCCGGGATCTTGTAGGTCGATGGCGCGTGGGTGGTGATCTGCCCCTTGTCGTTCCAGCAGAGCTCCTCGCTGGTGAGCCAGCCCATGCCCTGCAGGAAGCCGCCCTCGATCTGCCCGATATCGACGGCGGGATTGAGCGAATGGCCGACGTCGTGGAGGATGTCGACGCGCAGCAGGCGGTTCTCCCCGGTGCGCGTGTCGAGCGCGACCTCGGCCACTGCCGCCCCGTAGGCAAAATAGAAGAACGGCCGCCCCGAGAGCGTGACCCGATCCCAGTGGATCTTCGGCGTTCGGTAGAAGCCGGTGGCGGAGAGCGAGATGCGCCGCTCGTGCGCCTTGCGCGCGAGGGCAGCGAAGGTCATCGCGCGGCCGCCGCCGCGCACCTCGCCGTCGCTGAACTGCACCTGCGCGGGACGCACCTCCAGCTCGGCGCCGGCGAGCTCCCCCAGCCGTTCGCGCAGCGTGCGCGCCGCGGCCTCGGCCGCCTTGCCGTTGAGATCGCTTCCCGAGGAGGCGGCGGTGGCGGAGGTGTTGGGCACCTTGCTGGTGTCGGTGGCGTTCACGCGCACCATGTCCAGGGTCACGCCGAGCGCGTGCGCGACCACCTGGCGGATCTTGGTGTGCAGCCCCTGGCCCATCTCGGTGCCGCCGTGGTTCACCAGCACGGTGCCGTCGGTGTAGACGTTCACCAGGGCGCCGGCCTGATTGAAGATCGTCGCATTGAACGAGACGCCGAACTTGACCGGGGTGAACGCCAGACCGCGCCTGATGGCCGGCTGGGCTGCGTTGTGGCGTTCCACCGCCAGGCGCCGCTGCCGATAGTCGCTGCTCGCCTCGAGCTCGCGGGCGATGCGCGGCATCACGTTGTCCTCGACCGTCATGCCGTAGTGGGTGACGTTGCGATCGGTGGTGCCGTAGAAATTCGCGCGGCGGACGTCGAGGGGATCCTTGCCGAGGGCGCGGGCGATGTCGTCCAGCGCGCTCTCGATGATCATCATCCCCTGGGGGGCGCCGAAGCCGCGGAACGCGGTGTTCGAGACCGTGTTCGTCTTGCAGCGGTGCGACACCAGGTGCAGGTGCTCGAGGAAATAGGCGTTGTCGACATGGCAGCGCGCGCGGTCGTTCACCGCCGCCGAGAGGTCGAGCGAGTAGCCGCAGCGCGACGCCATGGTGATCGCGGCGGCGAGGATGCGGCCCTCGGCATCGAAGCCCACCTCGTAGTCGGCGACGAATTCATGGCGCTTGCCGGTGATCACCATGTCGTCGTCGCGGTCGAGCCGGATCTTGACCGCCCGGCCGGTGCGCCGGGCGGCGACCGCGGCGGCGCATGCCACCAGCGAGGCCTGGGTCTCCTTGCCGCCGAAGCCGCCGCCCATGCGCCGGCAATGGACGGTGACGTCGTGCACCCGGCAGCCGAGCGCGCGCGCCACCAGGTGCTGCACCTCCGTGGGGTGCTGGGTCGAGCTCACCACCAGCATGCCGCCGTCCTCCTGCGGCAGGGCGAAAGCGACCTGCCCCTCGAGATAGAAGTGGTCCTGGCCGCCGAGCTCCACGGTGTTCTTCAACCGGTGGGGCGCCGCCGCGAGACGTTCCATGGGTTGGCCGCAGACGATCGTCTGGGTGGGCGAGATGAAGCTTCCGGCCGCTACCGCCTCGCGGATCCCGAGGATCGCGGCAAGCGGTTCGTAGTCGACGCGCGCCTTGCGCGCCGCGCGGCGGGCGGCGTCGTGGGAGTCGGCCACCACCAGAAACAGCGACTGGCCGGCGTACTGCACCAGCCCGTCGGCGAAGATCGGGTCGTCGTGGACCACCGGCCCGCAGTCGTTCTCACCGGGAATGTCCTTCGCGGTGAACACCGCCGCCACGCCGGGTGCGGCCGCCACCGCCGCCAGGTCCATGTGGGTGATGCGGCCGTGGGCGACGCTGCTGGTGCCGAGGGCGCCGTGCAACGTGTCGGCGGGGAGCGGGACGTCGTCGGCGTAGCGCGCCTCGCCGCTCACGTGCAGGTGCGCGCTCTCGTGAGTGACGGGATCGCCCGCGATGCTCATGGGCCGGTCACCATGAGCTCCTCCACGCGCTGCGCCGCCCCATCCCCGGAATGCGCCGCGAAGAATCGCTCCAACAGCGCGGCGGCGACGCGGTTGCGGTAGGCCGCGCTGGCGCGCATGTCGTCGATCGGAGCGAAATCCTTGGCGAGCGCCTTCGCGGCGCTACGAACCGTCGCGAGCGTCCACGGCTTGCCGTTCAGCGCCGCCTCGGTGGCCGCGGCGCGTTTCGGGATCGCCGCCATGCCGCCATAGGCGATCCGCGCATCTTCGATGGTGCCGCCGCGCACCGTGAGCGCGAATCCGAGGCAGACGGCGGAGATGTCCTGGTCGAAGCGCTTCGATACCTTATATGCGCCCACGAGGCGGTCGGCTCGCGGCAGCGGCACCCGCACCGCGCGCACCAGCTCGCCCCTCGCCAGGTTGGTCTCGCGGTAGGCGCGGTACAGCGACTCGAGGGGAATCGAGCGTTCCGCTGCGTCGCGCCGCAGTACCACCTCCGCGCCGAGGGCGATCAGCACCGGCATCGAATCGCCGATCGGGGAGCCGTTGGCGAGGTTGCCGCAGAGCGTCCCGGAATTGCGCACCGGCGGCGAGCCGAAACGGGCCGCGAGCTCGGCCAGCATCGGGTAACGCGCGACGATCGCGGCATAGGCATCGGTCAGGCTCACCGCCGCGCCGATCTCGATCATCCCGTCGGCTTCGACGACGCGATCGAGCTCGCGCACATCGCCGATGTAGAGGATTGGCGGCAGGTCTTTCAACTGCTTGGTGACCCAGAGCGCGATGTCGGTGCCGCCCGCCAGTAGCAGCGAGTCGGGTGCGCGTGCATACGCCGCGACGAGTGCAGCCATCGTTCGCGGCGCCTGGAAGCCCGGGAGCGAAACCGGTGTGTCGGCCGAAGGCAGGGCGGCGCTGCGCTTGCCGTCATGCTCCGGCCCGCGCGGCCAGTGCTTCGCGGGGCCCAAGGCATGCATGCGCATCGCGGCATCGATGATCGGCCGGTATCCGGTGCAGCGGCAGAGGTTGCCGGTGATCGCCTCGACCGCCTCCGCGCGCGTGACCTGCTGGCGTTCGAGCCACAACGCGAAGAGCGACATCACGAATCCCGGAGTGCAGAAGCCGCATTGCGAGGCGTGCGCATCGACCATCGCTTGCTGGACCGGGTGCAGCGCGCCGTCGGGCGCCCGCAGGCTCTCGACGGTGACGACTTCCTTGCCGTCGAGGGTGGGAACGAAACGGATGCAGGAATTGACCGCGCGGTAGCGCATGCCACCCTCGCGCGCCTCGCCTACGACCACGGTGCAGGCACCGCAATCACCCTCGGCACAGCCTTCCTTGGTGCCGCAACGCCCGAGGGGGCCGCGCAAGTACTGGAGCAGTGTCGTGGTCGGGGTCGAGTCGCGTGCCTCGACCACCGCGCCGTCGAGCAGGAAACGGGGGTAACGCGTCGCGCCTTCCAGGTCCTCGGCACCCATCAGCTGCCGCGGTACGTGGAGTAGCTCCAGGGCGAGGCGAGCAGCGGCACGTGGTAATGGGCGTTGGCGTCGGCAATGCCGATGCGGATCACGACGGTGGTGAGGAAGGGCGGCTGTGGCAGCCTCACGCCCCTGGCGCGGAAGTAGGCTTCGAGGTCGAAGGCGAGCTCGTAGAGGCCAGTGCGCATCGCATCGCCGGACAACAACGGTTGCGCGCATCGCCCCTCGGCGTTGGTCACGGTCTTGACGAGCGTTTCGCGCGGCTCACCGAGGCGCACCAGCTCCACCGGAACGCCGGCCGCGGCGGCGCCGTGGTAGGTATCCAGCACATGAGTGGTCAACATGCCCATAGACGCAGGATATCGCAGAGCGATCAGGGCGAATCGAGCAAGTGCAGCCTCTTTTCCACCATCGCGATCGCCTTGAAATCCCGATCATCCTCGAGAAGGGCGACGTCGTGCTCCACGGCAATCCTCGCGATGAGGCAATCATTGCCGCTGCGGGGCGTCTTTCCGGCCCGACGGCAGGCCGCAAAGAGACGCGCCGCTTCGATGTGCGTGTCGACAGGATCAAGAGGCAGGTAGCACATGAGGCCCGAGAGCGCGCGCCTCCAGCGCTCGAAGCGCTGCGACGAGTCCGCTCCCTGGAGGACCTCCTGCAGGATGATGGGAGCCACGCCCACGAGATCGTCCCCCTCCAGCAGCGAGTCCAGGATCGCCACCTTGGGCGTCGGCGTGCCTCGAATGAAATCGATCCAGACGGAAGTGTCGACCAGGACCATCAGCCGGCGCTGCGAGCCGGCTTGTGGTCGTAACCGGGTTGCAGGCCGCCGGTACCCTTGAGCGCCAGAAGGCGCCGCTGCCTGCCGCCCTGGACGAAACGGCGCAGTGCGACCTCGACCGCCTCGCGCTTGGTGGTCACCTTGGCGAGCCTCATCGCTTCGCGCACCAGCTTTTCGTCGAGTACGATGTTGGTTCTCATATACACCTCTGGATGTGTATGAACAACTCTAGCACGAACGATATAATCTGCGCCTTATGACCAACGCGTCCTACCCTCGCGACCTGGTGGGCTACGGCGCGCACCCCCCACAGGCCGATTGGCCGGGCGGGGCGCGCGTAGCGCTGCAGTTCGTCCTCAACTACGAGGAGGGCGCGGAGAGCTCGGTGCTGCACGGCGATGGTGCGTCCGAGACCTTCCTCTCGGAGATCGTCGGCGCCACGCCTTACGCGGGTGCGCGGCACATGAGCATGGAGTCTCTCTACGAGTACGGCAGCAGGGCCGGCGTCTGGCGCCTGCTGCGGCTTTTCCGCGAACGGAAACTTCCGCTCACCGTCTTCGCGGTGGCGATGGCGCTCGAGCGCAACCGCGAGGCCGCCGCCGCCTTCGTCGCGGATGGCCACGAGATCGCCTCCCACGGCTGGCGCTGGATCGACTACCACGGCATGCCGGAGGCCGAGGAGCGCGAGCACATCGCGCGCGCGGTGGAATCGATCCGGTCGATCAC
>JBKJTM010000420.1:0-4077 GCA_046590805.1 Usitatibacter sp. | reverse complement strand
ATCCCGGTCGCCGCGGTCTCCACCGGCTTCCCCGCGGGTCTTTCGCCCCTCGAGCAGCGCGTGGACGAGATCCGCGCGAGCGTCGCCGCGGGCGCCAGGGAAATCGACATCGTGATCACCCGCGCCCACGTGCTCACCGGCAACTACGAGGCCCTCTACGACGAGGTGAAGAGCTTCCGCGAGACCTGTGGTGAGGCGCACATGAAGGCGATCCTCGCCACCGGCGAGCTCGCCACCCTCGGCAACGTGGCGCGCGCGAGCATGGTCGCGATGCAGGCTGGCGCCGACTTCATCAAGACCTCCACCGGCAAGGAAGGCGTGAACGCCACCATCCCGTTCGGCATCGTGATGTGCCGCATGATCCGCGAGTATTTCGAGCAGACCGGGTACGCCATCGGCTTCAAGCCAGCGGGCGGCATCCGCGCCGCCAAGACCGCGCTCGAGTTCCTGTATCTCATGAAGGAGGAGCTTGGCGACCGCTGGCTGCGCAACGACCTCTTCCGCTTCGGCGCGAGCGCCTTGCTGACCGACATCGAACGGCAGCTCGAGCACTCCGTCACCAGCCGCTACGCCGCGGCCCACCGCCACCCGATGCCCTGACCGCCATGGCTACGATCCCTAACCCCACTCGTGGGGACCCCCGCGTCGCCGACCTCTTCAAGACAATGGAATACGGCCCCGCGCCGGAGAGCGACAAGGAAGCGCTCGCCTGGCTCGGCAAGCACGACCGCACCTTCGGCCATTACATCGGTGGGGCGTGGACGAAGGCAGGCCGGACCTTCGACGTGACCGATCCCGCGACCACCAAGGTGATCGCGAGGGTCACCGACGGAACCAGGGCCGACGTCGATGCCGCCGTGGCGGCGGCGAAGAAGGCCCTGCCCGCGTGGAAGGCGTTGGCGCCCCACGCACGGGCGCGTCACCTCTACGCGATCGCGCGCGGCGTGCAGAAGCATTCGCGCCTGCTGGCGGTGCTCGAATCGATGGACAACGGCAAGTCGATCCGCGAGACGCGCGACATCGACGTGCCGCTGGTGGCGCGCCACTTCTACCACCACGCCGGCTGGGCGCAGCTCCTCGACACCGAGTTCGCCGGCTACGAGGCGATCGGCGTCGTCGGCCAGATCATCCCGTGGAATTTCCCGCTGCTGATGCTCGCGTGGAAGATCGCGCCGGCGCTGGCCGGCGGCAACACCGTGGTGCTCAAGCCCGCCGAATTCACGCCCCTCACCGCGATGGCGTTCGCCGAAGTCATCCACGAGGCCGGCATTCCCGCAGGCGTCGTGAACCTCGTGAACGGCCATGGCGAGACCGGCGCGGCGATCGTGGACCACCCCGATGTGGACAAGATCGCGTTCACAGGCTCCACCGAGGTCGGCCGCATCATCCGCAAGGCCACGGCCGGTTCGGGCAAGAAGCTCTCGCTCGAGCTGGGCGGCAAGAGCCCGTTCATCGTCTACGACGACGCCGATCTCGATAGCGTGGTCGAGGGCGTGGTCGACGCCATCTGGTTCAACCAGGGCCAGGTGTGCTGCGCGGGCTCGCGCCTGCTGGTGCAGGAAGGGATCGCGGAGCGGCTGGTCGGAAAGCTGCGCGCGCGCATGGAAAAACTGCGCCTGGGCTCCCCGCTCGACAAGGCGGTGGACATGGGCGCCATCGTGGCGCCGGTGCAGCTCGAGCGCATCCGCGAACTGGTGCAGCAGGGTGTCGACGAGGGCGCGACCCTGTGGCAGCCGACCTGGGCCTGCCCCACCGAAGGCTGCTTCTATCCGCCGACGCTCTTCACCGACGTGCAGCCGTCGTCCACCATCGCGCAGGTCGAGATCTTCGGCCCGGTGCTGGTGACGATGACCTTCCGCACGCCGGAGGAGTCGGTGCAGCTGGCCAACAACACGCCGTATGGATTGGCCGCCAGCGTGTGGGCCGAGAGCATCAACCTCGCGCTCGACATCGCGCCCAGGATCAAGGCGGGCGTGGTGTGGATCAATTCCACCAACCTCTTCGATGCGGCTGCCGGGTTCGGCGGCTATCGCGAATCGGGCTTCGGCCGCGAGGGCGGGCGCGAAGGGATGTGGGAGTACGTGAAGCGCTCCCCCGCGTCGTCACGCGCCGCGCAGGCGGCACGCTCCGCGCAGGCGGCACGCTCCGCCGCCAAGGCGTCACCCCGGCGAAGGCCGGGGCCCAATCTCCCCTCGCCAGCCGGCCTCCCCGCCATCGATCGCACGCCCAAGCTCTTCATCGGCGGCAAACAGGCGCGCCCCGACGGCGCCTACACGCGTCGCATCGTGAGCCCCTCGGGCGGCGCGGTCGGCGAGGCCCCCGAGGGAAATCGCAAGGACATCCGCAACGCCGTCGAGGCGGCGCACGCGGCGAAGGGCTGGGGACGCGCCACCGGCCACATCCGCGCGCAGATCCTCTACTACATCGCCGAGAACCTCGCGGTGCGTGCCGGGGAATTCGCGGCGCGCATCGACGCGATGACCGATTGCGGCCGAAAGCGCGCGCGCCAGGAGGTCGAGGCATCCATATCGCGCCTGTTCACCTACGCCGCCTGGGCCGACAAGTACGACGGCGCGGTGCACAGCGTGCCGATCCGCGGCGTGGCGATCGCGATGAACGAGCCCATCGGCGTGATCGGCATCGCCTGCGAGGACGACTACCCGCTGCTCGGCATGCTCTCGCTGGTGGCGCCCGCGGTGGCCATGGGCAACACCACCATCGTCATCCCCTCGCAACGCTACCCGCTCGCGGCGACCGATTTCTACGGCGTGCTCGAGACCTCCGACCTGCCCGCCGGCGTGGTGAACATCGTGACCGGGGATCGCGAAGCGCTGGCGAAGGTGCTGGCCGAGCACGACGACGTGGAAGCCGTGTGGTATCGCGGCACGCGCGAGGGCGCCAGGGCGGTCGAGCTTGCCTCGGCCGCGAACATGAAGCGCACCTGGGCCACCTGGGACGCGCGCGACTGGCTCGATGCGGGCGAAAGCGAGGGCCGCGAGCTCCTGCGCGCCGCGACGCATGTGAAAAATATATGGGTGCCCTACGGCGAATGACCAACAGATTGGGCCCCGGTCCATCGTGGCGATTGCCACGCCCGGGGTGACACGATCGTGCTAGCCCAGGAAATCATCCGCAGGAAGCGCGACGGCAACCCGCTGGAGCGCGTGCACATCGACCACTTCGTGCGCGGGCTGGTGGACCACAGCTGGAGCGACGCGCAGGCAGCGGCGATGGCGATGGCCTTCTTCCTCGAGGGCATGTCGCACGAGGAGACGATGTCGCTCACCGACGCGATGACGCGCTCCGGCACGGTGCTCGACTGGCCCTCCTCCTTCCCCGGGCCGATCCTCGACAAGCATTCGACCGGTGGCGTGGGCGACAAGGTGAGCCTGGTGCTGGCGCCCGTGGTGGCGGCATGCGGCGGCGTCGTGCCGATGATCTCCGGGCGAGGCCTCGGGCACACCGGCGGCACGCTCGACAAGCTGGAGGCGATCCCCGGCTACCAGACCACGGTGCCGCGCGAAAAGCTGGAGGCGGTGCTGCGCAAGGCCGGGTGCGCCATCGTCGGCGCGAGCGGCGAGATCGCGCCGGCCGACCGCAGGCTCTACGCCATCCGCGACGTGACCGCGACCATCGAGTCGATCCCGCTCATCTGCGCGAGCATCCTGTCGAAGAAACTGGCGGCGGGGCTCGACGCGATGGTGCTCGACATCAAAGTGGGCAATGGCGCCTTCGCCACCGACCTCCCCTTCGCGCGCGCGATGGCTTCCGCGCTGAACGAGGTGGCGGCGAGCTCGGGGCTGAAGACCGTCGCATGGATCACCGACATGAACCAGGTGCTCGGACGAAGCTGCGGCAACGCGCTCGAGGTGCTGGAGGCGGTGCGCTTCCTGCAGGGCACCGAGCAGGATCCTCGACTAGCGCTGGTGATCCGCACCCTCGCCTCCGAGCTGCTGGTGATGGGCCATATCGACCCCGACGTCGAGGCAGCCGGAACGCGCATCGACAAGGTTCTCGCCAACGGCCTCGCGCTCGAGCACTTCGGCCGCATGGTCGCCGCACTCGGCGGTGACAGCG
>JBKJTM010000160.1:0-4422 GCA_046590805.1 Usitatibacter sp. | reverse complement strand
GCAGGTCGACGCTCGACGCGCCCATCAGCAGCGAGGGCGTGGTCTTGTCGCAGCCCATGAGCAGCACGACGCCGTCGATCGGGTTGCCCCGGATCGATTCCTCCACGTCCATGCTGGCGAGGTTGCGATACAGCATGGCGGTGGGACGCAGCAGGGTCTCGCCCAGCGACATCACCGGGAACTCCAGCGGAAAGCCCCCCGCCTCGAGCACCCCGGCCTTCACGTGCTCCGCGAGCGTGCGGAAGTGCGAGTTGCAGGGCGTGAGCTCGGAGTAGGTGTTGCAGATGCCGATGACGGGGCGGCCATCGAATTGGTCGTGGGGGACGCCGCGGTTCTTCACCCACGAGCGGTAGATGAAGCCCATCTTGCCCTCGCGCCCGAACCATTGGGCGCTGCGGCGCTTGCGGGATGCCATGCGGGAGGTCCTCCGAGGTGAGCGAAGGGTAAGCGTCGGGCCCGTCCATGGTCAAGTGGTCAGGCCAATCGGAGGTATGCTGGCGACCTTCGGGCGCCGAATGCGTGCCGACGTCCCCGCGCAGGCGGGGATCCAAGGGGGAGCCATGAACGCACTCGACCTGAAGGGCAGGAGCGCCGTCGTTACCGGCGGCGCCGCGGGCATCGGGCTCGCCATCGCGCAGCGGCTCGCGCAATCGGGGGCGCGGGTGAGCCTCTGGGACCGCGACGACCGCGCGCTCGCCAAGGCCGCGAAGTCGATACCGGGCGGAGCGCATGTGCAACGCGTCGACGTGCGCGACGAGCCCGCGGTGAAGGCGGCCATGGACGCGGCCGCCAGGGAATTCGGCAAGGTCGACGCCCTGGTCTGCAGCGCCGGCATCACCGGGCCCAACACGACCACCTGGGAATATCCGCTGAGCGAATGGCAGCAGGTGCTCGACATCAACCTGACCGGCCTCTTCCTCTGCAACAAGGCGGCAGTGACGCACATGCGCGCCCACGACTACGGGCGGATCGTGAACATCGCCTCGATCGCCGCCAAGGAAGGCAACCCGAACGCCTCGGCCTACAGCGCCTCGAAGGCGGGCGTGGTGTCGCTCACCAAGTCGCTCGGCAAGGAGCTCGCGAAATCCGGCATCCGCGTGAACTGCGTGACCCCCGCGGCGGTGAAGACGGGCATGTTCGACCAGATGACCCAGGCGCACATCGACTTCATGCTTTCCAAGATCCCGATGGGGCGCTTCGGGCAGGTTGAGGAGATCGCCGCGCTGGTGGCGTGGCTGTGCACCGAGGAGTGCTCGTTCTCCACCGGCGCGGTGTTCGACCTCTCGGGCGGGCGCGCGGTCTACTGAGCGTCAGGCCGCCCGGTCGGGCAGGGCCTTCGGATCGTTGTAGCTCTTCACCTCGGTGCCGCGGTAGAGGATGCGTGCGTTGCGCTCGGCGATCGCCTTGTGCATCGCCACGAACTCCGGATCCATGTCGCGCGCCGGCCGCGGCTCGTGCTCGAAGTGGTGGAATTCGTCCACGCCGCGGACCAGCGTCGCGCTGTCCTCGCCCGCGATCTGGCGTACGGACGTGGGGATGTAGCGGATCGCGAATCCGATGCGCCGGTCGCCGGAGGGATTGGGCGGGGAGCCGTGCACCAGCCGCACATGGTGCAGCGACATCTCGCCCGGCTCGAGCTCGATCGCGACGGCCTTCGAAGCGTCCACGTCGACGGCGACCTCCTGGCCGCGCGTGAGCAGGTTGTTCTGCGCGAACGTGTCGCGGTGGGGGATCTGGTCGCTCGCGTGCGAGCCGGGGATGAAGTCCATGGCGCCATTGGCCCCGTTGCTGGCCGTGAATGCGATCCACGCGGTGACCACGTCCGGGCGATCGAGACCCCAGTAGGTGGAATCCTGGTGATAGGAGACGAAGGCGGGATTGGCTGCCTCCTTGATGAAGAAGTTGGTGGTCCAGCAAAGCAGGTTGGCGCCGTGGAGGTCCTCGATCGCGTCCACGATCCTCTCGCGGCGCACCAGGTCGCCCAGCCACGCGAACAGCAGGTGCGACTTGTGCCGCAGGTCGCCCTTGAGCGGCCCGCCCGCCTCGCGCTCGAAGTCCTCCAGCCGCCGGCGAAGCTCGCCCGCCTCGCCCGCCGACATCACCCGGATCGGAAAGACGCAGCCGTCGCGCCAGTACTGGTCGATCTGCTGCTGGGTCAGGATTTTCGGCATCGCCGTCTCCTTTCAAGACCGGGGACAGACCGCGGTTTTCATCGGGTACCCGTTATCACCTTCATGACTTCGGGCGGGTAGGTGTCGCCGGGCTTGCCCTGGTAGATGATCTCACCGCGCTCGAGCACATAGAAGCGGTCGGCGTCGTCGGGAATATGGTGCACGTTCGATTCGGCCATCAGCACGCCGTGGCCGAGCCGGCGGATCGAGGCGATGCCCTCGCCGATGCTGGGGATGATCGCGGGCGACAGGCCCTCGAACGGTTCGTCGAGCAGCAGCAATTGCGGATCGAGCGTGAGCGCGCGCGCGATCGACACCATCTTGCGCTCCCCGCCCGAGAGCTGGTTGCCGCCACGATGCGCGTACTGGCGAAGCTTGGGGAAAATCTCATAGGCCAGGTCGATGCGCGTCTTCGCATCCCGCCCGCCGGGCCGGGTCCAGGTGGGCAGCTCGATGTTCTCCGCGACGGTGAGGTCGGCGAACACCTGGCTTTCCTCCGGCGCGTAACCGATGCCGAGCAGCGCGATGCGATGGGTCGGCATCCCCACGAGCGCACGGTCCTTGAACCGCACCGTGCCGGCGACCGGGCGCTGATAACCCATGATGGTGCGGAAGGTGGTGGTCTTGCCCGCGCCGTTGCGTCCCACCAGGCAAACCAGCTCGCCCGCGCCTACCGCGAGCGAGATGCCGCGCAGGATGGGGCTGCCCTGGATGCTCACCGCGAGGCTGTCGATGGCGAGCATTCAGGCCGCGCCCTGCGCGAGGCGCCCCACCCGCTTGCCGACGATGGCGGCGAGGGTCTCGGGGTCGGCGAAGAATTCCGCGGGCGCGCGATCGGCCAGCACCTTGCCGCCCTGCAGCGCGACGATGCGGCTCGAGTACTCGGCGACCAGGTCCATGTCGTGCTCGACCAGGACGATCGCCTTGACGCCGGCTTTCTTCGCGGCGGCGATCACGTTCCTCATGAGGCTGTGCTTGTCGCTGCTGGAGACCCCGCTGGTGGGCTCGTCGAGCAGGATCACCTCCGGGGCGAGCGCGAAGGCGCTGGCGATGTCGAGCAGCTTCTTCTCACCCTGCGAGAGCAGGCGCGACTGGACGCCGAGCTTGGCCTCCAGCCCGAAGATCTCCGCCACTTCGCGCACGCGCGCGTTCACCGCGGCATCCTCGCGCACCGCGGCGAAGAACCGTAGAGCTTTGCCCGACTGCGAGACCACCGCAACAGCGATCGTCTCCGCCACCGTCATGGCGGGAAAGATGTGCACCAGCTGGAAGGCGCGCGCCATCCCGCGGCGCGCGAGCACCACCGGGCCGATGCCGGCGATGTCCCTGCCCTTGAATCGCACCAGGCCCGAGGTGGGCGCGAGCAGCCCCGTAAGCAGGTTCACGAGCGTCGTCTTGCCTGCGCCGTTGGGCCCGACGATCGACACCAGCTCGCCCTCGGCGATCGTGAGGCTCACTGCATCCAGCGCCACGAAATCGCCGTAGGCCTTGCCCACCGCCACCGTCTCCAGCAGCACGCTCATGGCCGCCTCACCCGCATCCAGAGGTCTTGTCCGAGCCCTACGAGCCCGCGCGGAAAGAGCACCACGATGAGCACGAGGACGAGCCCCATCCAGAATCGCCAGTACTGCGTCATGCCCATCAGCTCCGACTTGAGGAAGATGAAGCTGAAGGCGCCGACCACC
The DNA here is from genome assembly GCA_046590805.1 of Usitatibacter sp. Classification (GTDB taxonomy): domain Bacteria; phylum Pseudomonadota; class Gammaproteobacteria; order Burkholderiales; family Usitatibacteraceae; genus Usitatibacter. The sequence goes on along the minus strand of JBKJTM010000160.1, from coordinate 566 downwards.
GGGCCGAGGAAATTGGCGAAGCCGCCCAGCACCGTCATGAACACCAGCTCGCCCGAGTGCGTCCAGTAGGCGAGCTCGGGGTCGGACTGCCCGGTGTTGATCGCGAGGATCACGCCGCCGATCGCGCAGTAGAAGGCGGAGATCGCGAAGGCGATGAGGCGGAAGAAGCGCACCCGCACGCCCAGGTACTCGCTCTTGCGGCGGTTCTCGCGCGTGGCGACCAGGTGCATGCCGAAGGGCGAGCGCACCAGCCGCCACATGGCGAAGCCCAGGACGGCGAGGAGCGCCACGCAGTAGTAGTAGAACGGCCCCACCAGGAAGGCGGTCTTGTCGAGCTCGGCGTAGGCGCGGCCGAAGAGCGTGGGCCGCAGCACGCGGATGCCGGTGTCGCCGCCGGTGATGTCGTAGAACTTGAACAGGAACGAGTGGAACAGCATTCCGAAGGCGAGCGTGAGGATGCCAAAGAAAATCTTCTCGTAGCGCACCGAGAGCAGCGCCACCGGCAGGGCGGCGAGCACCCCCGCCACGCCCGAGACGAGCAGGATCAGCTCGAGGCTGCGCACCCC
>JBKJTM010000362.1:0-7119 GCA_046590805.1 Usitatibacter sp. | reverse complement strand
TTCTGCGCGATCCACGATTCGATGCCGTCCACATAGGCCTTGTCGCGCAAGCGCAGGTTTTCGTGGGAGATGCGCTGCGAGCGCGTGAGCAGCGAGTAGACGAATTGCTCGTGTTCGAGGGCGCCGGCGTAGCGGGCGTCGACCGCCTCGAACCATTCCATCGCATTCCAGGCCGCGTTCTGCAGGCGCAGCACATCGAGGCCGCGTACTTCTTCATAGCGTTGCAGCAGTTGCGTGCTCTCCCCGCTGGAGCGCTGCCGTGTCCCGCCCGAGCTGCGGAACTGCCGCGTGAGCTCCATGGCGTCTTCGAGGGCCAACTTGGTGCCGGAGCCGATCGCGAAGTGCGCGGTGTGCGCGGCATCTCCCATCAGCACCACCTGGCTGCGGCCGTTGAAGTGCGACCATCGCTTGCATTGGACGCGCTGGAAATTCAGCCACGCCGAGCCGCGCAGGTGGCGGGCGTTGGTCATCAACCGCTGGCCGTCGAGATGCCGCGCGAACAGGCTTTCGCAGAACGCGACCGACTGGTCCTGGTCGAACTCGTCGATGCCATGGGCTCGCCAGACGTGCTCCGGGGTCTCGACGATGAAGGTGGAGTTGCGGGCGTCGAACGGATAGACGTGCGCCTGGAACCAGCCATGGGCGGTCTTCTCGAACAGGAAGCTGAAGGCTTCGAATCGCTTCTCGGTGCCCAGCCAGATGTAGCGGTTCGGGCGCACCACGATGTCCGGCTGGAAGACGTCCAGGTACTTGCCGCGAATCCTCGAGGCAAGGCCGTCGGAGGCCACGATCAGGTCGGCATCGGGAAACTCCTCGTCGGAGGCGACCTCGCGTTCGAAGACCTGCTCGACGCCAAGCTCGGCGGCGCGGTCCTGCAGGATGTTGAGAAGCGTTCTCCGGCCGATGCCGACGAAACCGTGGCCGCCCGTGCGCGTCACCGTGCCGCCGAAATGGACCTCGATGTCGTCCCAGTGGACGAAGGCGTCCTGGATCGCATCGGCGGAGGCGCAATCCCACTGGCGCATGTTGCCCATGGTCTGGTCGGAGAAGACCACGCCCCACCCGAACGTGTCGTGCGGACGATTACGCTCCACCACGGTGACCAGGAGCCGGGGGTCGAGCTTTTTCATCAGGATCGCGAAGTAGAGTCCCGCGGGCCCTCCCCCAATGCAGACGATCCGCACCGGCCCTCCTCAGGTCAGAGTCTGCAAGAATTTTAGCCTTAAATAATTGACATGTAAAATGAGAGTTGATAGCTTGCATCTTCCCCCGCGGTCGCGGCCGCGAGATTCCATCATCGGCATCCGACTGGAGCGATTCGACAATGGCGAACTTTCTGAATGCGGAAGCGTGGGTGGGAAAACTCTTCGGCGGACAATGGATCGGCGCCACGGGTGGACGAATCGAGGTGATGGAGCCGGCGACGGGTGAAACGCTGACCGCCGTGGGCCAGGCCACCCCTGCCGATGTGACGAATGCCGCGGCAAGTGCGCGCCGTGCGCAGCCCGGCTGGGTCGCAAAACCCTATGAGGAGCGCGCTCGCATCTTCCGCCAGGCGGCGCGGCTGATAGAGGAGAACCGGGCGGAGCTCGGCAGCTGGATCGTGCGGGAAACCGGTTCGATTCCGCCCAAGGCGCAAGTCGAGCTGGATGCAGCCATCGGCATCCTTCACGAAGCCGGTGCGATGCTGACGCAGCCGCAAGGCCTGCTGCTGCCCAGCAATCCGGGCCGGCTGAGCATCGGGCGACGCCTGCCCCACGGTGTGGTCGGCGTCATCTCGCCCTTCAATTTCCCGCTGATCCTGTCGATTCGGGCCGTGGCGCCGGCACTCGCCACGGGCAACACCGTGGTTCTCAAGCCCGATCCCCAGACCCCCGTGACCGGTGGCTTCCTCATCGCGCGAATTTTCGCCGAGGCAGGGCTGCCGGAGGGTTGCCTGCATGTCCTTCCGGGCGACAGTGCGGTGGGCGCCGCGCTCGTGAGCGACCCGAACGTCGCGATGATCTCCTTCACGGGCTCCACCGCCGCGGGAAGGCGGGTTGGCGAGCTCGCCGGCAGGCACCTGAAGAAGGTCACGCTGGAGCTGGGCGGCAAGAACTCGCTCATCGTGCTCGACGATGCCGATGTGGACGTGGCCGCTTCGAACGCCGCGTGGGGCGCCTACCTGCACCAGGGCCAGATCTGCATGTCCACCGGGCGCATCCTCGTGCAGCGCAAGATCGCTGCGGCGCTGATCGCGAAGCTCGCCGAGAAGGCGGACCACCTGCCGGTGGGCAATCCCGCTACGGACAAGGTCGCGCTGGGCCCCATCATCAGCAAGCGGCAGCTGGACCATATCGACGGCATCGTGCGCGACACGGTCGCCGCCGGCGCCACACTGCGCGCGGGCGGGCGCCACGAGGGCCTGTTCTACCGGCCCACGGTGCTCGAAGGCGTGAAGCCCGGCATGCGCTCCTTCGACGAGGAAGTTTTCGGACCCGTGGCCTCCACGGTAGTGTTCGACACCGACGAGGAAGCGCTGAAAATCGCGAATGACACGGAATACGGCCTGTCCGCCGGGGTCATTTCCAGCTCATACGGCCGCGCCATGGCGTTCGCCAACGGGTTGAACTGCGGGCTGGTGCACATCAACGACCAGACCGTCGCCGACGAGCCGCATATCCCCTTCGGGGGGCGGGGCTGCTCCGGCAATGGCGGGCGGCATGGCGGACCCGCCAACTGGGAAGAGTTCACGCAGTGGCAGTGGATCACCATCCGGGGAGATGCCCACGCTTACCCCTTCTGACCGGGGGTGAAACTACAGAACCTTGCCGGGGTTCATCAGCCCGTGGGGATCGAGGGTGCGCTTGATCGAGCGCATCAGCTCGAGCTCGAGCGCGCTCTTGTAGAGCTTGATCTCGTCGCGCTTCAGCTGTCCCAGGCCGTGCTCGGCGCTGATCGAGCCGTTCAGCTCGGTGACCGCGCCGTAAACCACGTGGTTGACCGCGGGCGCCTGGTCGAAGAAGGCCTTGGCCTCATCGCGCGACGACCGCGGATCCCCATTCGATGGAGCAGGCGTCATCGAACAGTTGTAGTGGATGTTGCCGTCGCCCACATGGCCGAAGGCGACGATGCGCACGTCGGGAAACTTCTCCCGGAGCCGGCCGTTGGCGCGCGCGATGAACTCCGGCACCAGGCTCACCGGCACCGAGACGTCGTGCTTGATCGACGGGCCCTCGACCTTCTGCGCCTCCGAGATGTTCTCGCGCAGCTTCCAGAAGTCGGCCTGCTGCGTGGTGCTCGCCGCCATCGCCGCGTCGCGCACGATGCCCGCCTCCACCGCGGCGCCAAGCGATTCCTCGAGCAGCGACGCGAGGCTCGCGCCCTCGGTGCTGTCGGACACCTCGACCAGCACGTACCAGGGATGCGGTTCGGGCAGCGGATCGCGCGAGCCGGGGATGTGCGTGAAGACGAGTTCCAGGCAAATGCGGGCGATCAGCTCGAAGCCGGTGATGCGCTCGCCGCAGTGGGTCCGCAGATGCGAGAGCAACGCCACCGCGGCCGCCGGATCGTCAATCGCGACGAACGCCGTCGACTGCGAGCGCGGCTTCGGAAAAAGCTTCAGCACCGCCGCGGTGATGATGCCGAGCGTGCCCTCCGCACCGACGAACAGGTGCTTCAAGTCGTAGCCGGTGTTGTCCTTGCGCAGCGACCGCAACCCATCCCAGATGCGGCCATCGGGCAGTACCACCTCCAGGCCCAGCACCAGGTCGCGCGTGTTGCCGTACCGAAGGACCCCGGTCCCGCCCGCGTTGGTCGAGAGGTTGCCGCCGATCTCGCAGCTGCCCTGCGCGCCGAGCGAGAGCGGAAACAGCCGTTCATGCTCGTCGGCTACTCCCTGGAGCGCGGCGAGCACGCAGCCCGCCTCGACCGTCATCGTGTTGTTCTGCGGATCGACGTGCCGCACGCGATTCATTCGCGAGAGATTCACGACCACCTGGCGACCAGAGGCATCGGGCACGGAGGCGCCGCAAAGGCTGGTATTGCCGCCCTGCGGCACCATCGGCACGCGCAGCTGCGCGAGCAGCGCCACCACCTTCGAAACCTCCTCGGTGGTCGAGGGCCGCACCACCGCCGCCGCGCGCCCGTGGTACGCATCGCGCCAATCGTTCTCGTAGGGCGCGCTCTCCTCGCGGGCGACCAACCCACGCTCGCCCACGATGTCGCGCAGCCGCTGGACGAGATTGCCGGGATCGGATAGGTCGTTCATGGAGTGTCAGTCGCGGATCTTCGCCAGCAGGCGGGTCGTGGATCGGTCGTGCTCGAAGGCGATCGAGTGCACGCGGCCGCCCCAGCCCTCGGTCTCGCGCGCGCCGACGATTTTTTCGGGCGCCCAGTCGCCGCCCTTCACCAGGTGATCGGGCCGGCACTCGAGGATGCGTGCGAGCGGCGTGTCCTCCTCGAACCATGTCACGAGGGACACGCTCTCGAGCGCCGCGAGCACCGCGAGCCGGTCCTGAAGCGCGTTGACGGGACGATCGTCGCCCTTGCCGAGGCGGCGCACGGAAGCATCGGCGTTGAGCGCGACCACGAGCGTTGCCCCCAGCGCGCGCGCCTGGGCCAGGTAGGTCACGTGGCCGCGATGCAGGATGTCGAACACGCCGTTGGTGAACACCAGCGGGCGGGCGAGCGAGCGCACCCGCGATGGAAAATCCCCGGGCGTGCAGACCTTCGTTTCAAAGGCGGGCGCTGACATGTCAGGCCCAAAGATTAGCAGTTCGGGTCGGGAATCGATCGGGCCGGCTAGCTTCCCTCTAGGCGTCCGCTGCGACCAGCACCCGGTTGCGACCCGCCTGCTTGGCCCCGTAGAGGGCGCGATCGGCCTGGCGCATCACGTGCGCCCAGTCCACGACCCCCGCGGTGAGTTGCGCCACGCCCGCGGAAAGCGTGAACGGCCCCACCTTCATGCCCTCGTAATCGAAGTTGATGTTCGCGAACGCGGCGCGGATCGATTCCGCCCGGTAGCGCGCGCCCTCGGGCGTGGCACCCGGCAGGATGAGCGCGAACTCCTCGCCGCCCATGCGGCAGGCGATGTCGTCGCCACGCGTGGCGTTGCGCAGCAGCTCGCCCACGCGCCTGAGCACCAGGTCGCCCACCTCGTGCCCGTGGGTGTCGTTCAGCTTCTTGAAGTGGTCGAGGTCGAGCGCGATCACGCCCAGGCCGTGCCCGGTGCGGCGCGCGCGCGCGAGCTCGCGCGGCATCGTCTCCTCGAGGTAGCGGCGGTTGAAGAGCCCGGTGAGCGGGTCGCGCATCGAGAGGTTGTGGGCGCGATTCCACGCCTCCACCAGCGCCACGGTGAGCAGGAAGACCACCACGCTCGCGAGCCCGCCGCCGGCCAGCACCACCCACGGGCGGTCGCTGCGCAGCGCGGCGTCGAACTCCGGGCGCGAGACGAACCGGATCGTCCACGCGCGACCCGGCATCGGGAAATGGGTCACGCGTTCGAAGATCGGGGACGCCGAGGCGGGCGTCGTCCGCCAGGCGGTGCGCGTGTCGATCAGCTCGTTCTGCGCGGCGCCGCCCTCGGGCTGGTCGTAGACGCGCATGTCGATCACCTGCAGCACGCCCTGGTCGAGGATGCCCTGCATCAGGTCGTTCACGCGCAGCGCCCCGAAGACGTAGCCGGCGACGGCGTTGGAGCGTTCGCGCCGCGGCATCTCCTCGTGGCCGGCGTGGAAGAGCGGCATGAACATGAGGAAGCCGGGTTGCTGCGCCTGGGTGGCGCGCGGCTCGCCGGTCGAAAGCTGCAAGCGGCCGGTGATCGCGGGCTCCGCGGTGGCGCGCGCCTTGTCGATCGCGGCCCTGCGCACCGGTTCAGCGTAGAGGTCGTGGCCCAGCTCGCGCGCGTTGCGCGGGGTGAAAGGCTCGTTGTAGACGACCACCGCCAGGTTGGCGCGATCGCCGGGCGGCGGGGTCACCTCGTAGTCCTTGAAGCCATCCTCGCGCACGCGCCGCACGTGGTCGGGAAGCGTGACGCGCGACAGCTGCTCGGCAAAACCGATCGACTGGATCCCGGGGAAGCGCTCGTCCAGTTGCAGGTGGGCGACGAAGCGGCGCCAGCCTTCGCGCGTCACCTGCCGCTCGGAAGCCATGTGGGCGGCCGACGAGCGCAGGATCTGCTCGTGGGCCAGCATGCGGGCGCGCACCGCGCTCGCCGCGGTCTCGGTGCGCCGCTCGAATTGCTGGCGCGCCTCTTCGTGGCGGCCGCGCTCGAAGGCGAACCACGCGGCGGCGGTAAGGGCGATCGAGGCGCTCATCGCCACCCACGGGATGGGTGAGCGCAGCGCCTGGCCGGTGCCATCGAGCCGCGTTTTCATCCGGACATTCTGGGAGCGCGCCTTGGGCCCGCCAGTGACTCACGTCACTCGCGAAAATACAGATGTAAGACTATCGGGTGTACTCGAACGCCTTCACGATGCTGGATGCGCCCTGCGTGGTGCGCGCCACTTCCACCGCGGCCTCGCCTTCCGCCACGCTCACCATTCCCATCAGGTAGACCACGCCGTTCTCGGTGACCACCTTCACGTGGCTGGGCGAGAACTTGCCGTTGTTCACCATGCGCGCCTTCACGTTGGAGGTCACCAGCGCGTCGTTGCCGCGCGAGGCGAGGGAGGAGACCTGTCCCACCACGATCTCGTTGGTGACCTCGCGCACATTGGGGATCTCGCGCACCACGCTCTCGATGCGCTTCTTCTCGTCCTCGGTGGGGGCCTGCCCGGTGAGGAGCACCCTGCGGTTGTAGCTGGTGGCGTTCACGTGGGCGCCGCGCGAATCCTGGCGCAGGCGGGCGAGCGCCTTCCATTCGATGCCTTCATCCTCGACGTACGTGCCGGTGGTGCGGCGGTCGGTGGCCATGATCGCCGCCGCGCCCATGCCGGTGACCGCGAGGGGAAAACAGCCCTGCAGCATCGGTACCGCCGTGATCACCACGGCCAGCCCTGCGAGCTTGCGGATCATTTCTTTTCTCCGTGGATGATGTTGTCGACGACCTCGCACAGGCAGTGCACGGCGAGGAGGTGGACCTCCTGCACGCGCATCGTCCTGGGGTGCGCGACATTCAGGTGGAAGTCCCGGGGCGAC
>JBKJTM010000161.1:0-5018 GCA_046590805.1 Usitatibacter sp. | reverse complement strand
CTCCGACGTGCTCGAGTTCTCGGTCACGGACACGGGCATCGGCATTCCGACGGACAAGCAGCAGATCATCTTCGAGGCGTTCCAGCAGGCCGACGGCTCCACCAGCCGCAAGTACGGCGGCACCGGCCTGGGCCTGGCGATCTCGCGCGAGCTCTCCCGCCTGCTGCGCGGCGAGATCCGCCTGGTGAGCGCGCCCAGCAAGGGCAGCGTGTTCTCGCTCTACCTGCCGCAGGCCTTCCCGCCCTCGCGCACCGGCCGCAAGTCGAGCGATCCGGCGGCGATGGCGAGCGCGGCGATCGAGGCCGCGCGCCACGCCACGGAGCGCCGCGTGACGGAGAAGAGCGCCTACGAGGAGCGCGTGCAGCGCGCCTCCACCGAGGCGGCGAGCGCGCCGGTCATCGTGAACGAGGCGGACGACGATCGCGAGTCGGTGCACCTGGGCGATCGCGTGGTGCTGATCGTGGAGAACGACCTCGCCTTCGCGCGCGTGCTGCTGGAAGCCGCGCGGGAGCAGGGCCTGAAGGGCCTGGTCACCACGCAAGGGACGACTGCGCTGTCGATGGTCGGCGAGTTCCGGCCCTCGGCGATCCTGCTCGACATCCACTTGCCCGACATCGAGGGCTGGCGCGTGCTTTCGCGCCTGAAGAACGACACCACCGTTCGCCATATTCCGGTGCACGTGGTGTCCACCGAGGAGGCGCGCAACCGCGCGCTCGACTCGGGCGCGCGCCGCTTCATCGCCAAGCCGCTGAAGAGCCGCAAGGCGGTCGACGAGGTGCTCTCGGAGGTCTACCAGCTCAGCTCCAACGAGCGCAGGAAGCTCCTGCTGGTCGAGCCGGATCCGGTGCGGCTCACCGCGGTGCGCGAATACCTTTCCGGCCTCGAGAACGTGGACATCATCGCGGCCACCGACGGCACGCGCGCGGCGGAGCTGCTGCGCGAAGGCAAGATCGACTGCGCGGTGGTGAGCCCCGATACGCCGGGGCTGGATCTCGCGCAGATGATGGACGAGGTGCGCGACCTGCACATCTCGCCCCCGCCTGTGATCGCCTACGGGCGCAAGCTCGCCGCGTCGGTCGGCGTCGCCAAGGCGGCCACGCTCGACCACATCCCCGGGGTGCGCGAAGTCCATTCCCTGGAGCGGCTGCTCGACCAGGTGGTGTCGGCGCTGCACATCGACGTGACCCACCTCGGCGAGGCGCACCGCAAGGTGCTGGACGACATCTACGGCTCGACCAAGGTGCTCGCCGGCCGGCGCGTACTGATCGTCGACGACGACATCCGCAACATCTTCGCGCTCTCGTCGGTACTCGAGGACTACGGCATGGAGATCAAGACCGCCGACAACGGCCGCGAGGCGATGGCGATCGCCGAAAGGGGCGAGCTCGACATCGTCCTCATGGACGTCATGATGCCGGAGATGGATGGCCTTGAGACCACGAAGGAGATTCGCAAGATGCCCAGCTGCAAGGATTTGCCCATCGTCGCGGTGACCGCGAAGGCGATGAAGGGCGACCGCGAACGCTGCATCGAGGCGGGCGCCTGGGACTACCTTTCCAAGCCGGTCGATCGCGATCAGCTCCTCACGGTGCTGAAAGCATGGCTGCAACGCTGAGGCGCAAATGAATGCCCAAACTCCCGTGATCGCGCATGCCGATGAAGCATTGGTGTCCGGAAGCCACGCTGAGCGGTCCAACATCCTCATCGTCGACGACCGCCTCGACAAGCGGGTGGTGTTCCGCACGATCCTCGAGGAGCTGGAGCAGAACATCATCACCGCCTCGTCGGGCGAGGAGGCGTTGCGATGGCTGCTGGACAACGAGTGCGCGGTGATCCTCCTCGACGTCAACATGCCCGGCATGGATGGGCTCGAGACCGCGGAGCTGATCCGCTCGCGCCGCAAGTCCGCGCATATGCCGATCATCTTCATCACCGCGTTCGCCGACGAGATGCACACCGCGCGCGGCTACTCGCTCGGCGCCGTCGACTACATCCTGTCGCCGGTGGTGCCGAACATCCTGCGCAGCAAGGTGAGGGCGCTGGTGCAGCTGCACCGCCTCAACGCGGAGCTGAAGAAGCGCTCGGACGAGCGCGTGGCGCTGGTGAAGGAGCAGGCCGCGCGCACCATCGCCGAGGAGCAGCAGCGCCGCGCGAGCTTCCTCGCCGAGGCCACGCAGGCGATGGGCAGCTCGCTCGATGTCGACACCATCCTCAAGGGCGCCTCCAGCCTGCTGGTGCCGTTCATCGCCGACTTCAGCGCCGTGGTGCTGGTCGCCGACGATGGCACCGTACGCGCGCGGAGCCACTCCGCGGTCGCGGGCTGGGAGCAGTACCTCGGCGGCCACCGCGAGGGGTTCGATGGCTTGCTCCTGGAGCAGCAGGCGGGCGTGATGGAGACGGGCGCGCATTGCGTCTGCGACCAGCTTTCCGCGGTCACCGACGCCAACGCACCCGACGACACGCCCGCCGGGGAGGTGCACGCCTTCCCGCTGGTGACGCGCGGTCGCACGCGGGGCGTCCTCGTCCTCGCGCTGGGGCCGTCTTCGCGCAAGCTTGCCGGCGCCGACCTTTCGCTCGCGGACAGCCTCGCCGGCCGCGCCGCCGCGTCGCTCGACAATTGCCTCCTGTACGAGGAGATCCAGAGCGCCGACCGGCGCAAGAACGAGTTCCTCGCCACGCTCTCGCACGAGCTGCGAAATCCCCTCGCGCCGATGCGCGCCGCGCTGCACATGTTGCGCGGCAAGGGCAGCGTCGATCCGGCCAAGGCACGCTCGCTCCTCGACACCATGGACCGGCAGGTGGTGCAGATGTCGCGCCTGGTCGAGGACCTGCTCGACATCTCGCGAATAAACCGCGGCGTGATCGAGCTGCGGCGCGAGCCCGTGGACGTCGCCGCCGAGATCCGCAACGCCCTCGAGTCGTGCTCCGGGCCCCTCGAAGTCGGCCGCCACAAGCTCACGCTCAACCTGCCGGCGGAGCCCGTGAAGGTGGTCGCGGATGCCGTGCGCCTGCAGCAGATTCTCGAGAACCTGATCCTCAACGCGGTGAAGTACACCCAGCCCGGCGGCGAGATCGAGGTGTCGGCCGAGGCGGAGCTTTCCGATGTCGTGGTGCGCGTGCGCGACAACGGCATCGGCATCGCCCCGGACAAGCTCGCCCAGGTGTGGGACCTCTTCGTGCAGGTGGACGAATCCCCCGAGCGCACGCGCAAGGGCCTCGGCATCGGCCTCGCGCTGGTGAAAGACCTCGTGGGCCGCCACGGCGGCACCGTGGAGGCGGCGAGCGAGGGGCTCGGCAAGGGCAGCACCTTCTCGTTTCGCCTGTCGCGCGCGGTGCGCGGCGAGGCGCGCGAGGCGCCACGTGCGCAGGAGCCTGTCAGGGAAACCGCGCCGGCCACCATGCGCCGCGTCCTGGTGGTCGACGACAACGTCGATGCCGCCGAGACGCTCGCGATGATGCTCGAGATCCTCGGGCAGAAGACCAGCCAGGCGCACGACGGCAACGCGGCCCTCGAGGTCGCCGCGTCCTTCAAGCCGGAGGTGGTCTTCATGGACATCGGGCTCCCGGGCCTCACCGGGCACGAGGCGGCGGCGCGCATGCGCAAGGACCTTGGCATGACCAACGTCTACCTGGTCGCGCTGAGCGGCTATGGCAGCGACGAGGACCGGCGCAAGTCCCTGCACGCGGGCTTCGACAGCCACCTGGTGAAGCCACTCGACCCGTCGCAGCTCCCCGCCATCCTGGCGAAGGCGGAGCGCCTGCCGGCGGCGTGAATGCTATGATTTCCCCTGTCGCCACATGAATCGGGCCGCGAAAGGGCCAACATGGTTATGAGACCGCCAACTACGACGTTCGCCGGAGGCATTCGGTAGGCGGGCTCGCGTCCACGGATTCTGTGAGTGAAAGGCGCGGACCCCGCGCCTTTTTTCATTTGGGAACGTCCCGAAACCGGGGACGGACCCTGAACCAAGCAAATACGAAAACCAGGGTCCGTCCCCATGATCAACATCACGCTCCCGGACGGTTCGGTCCGGAAATTCGACCACCCGGTCACGGTTGCCGAGGTCGCGGCCTCCATCGGCCCGGGTCTCGCCAAGGCCGCGCTCGGCGGCAAGGTGGACGGCAAGCTGGTCGACGCTTCCCACCGCATTGCCGGCGACGTGAAGCTCGCGATCGTCACCGACGAGGATCCCGAGGGGCTGGAGTTGATCCGCCACTCGGCGGCCCACCTGCTCGCATACGCGGTGAAGGAGCTTTTCCCCGAGGCCCAGGTGACTATCGGCCCGGTGATCGAGAACGGCTTCTACTACGACTTCGCGTACAAGCGCCCCTTCACGCCGGAGGACCTGGCGGCCATCGAGAAACGCATGGCCGAGCTCGCCAGGCGCGACCTGCCGGTCGCCCGCGAGGAGTGGAACCGCGGCGAGGCGGTGAAATTCTTCGAGTCGATCGGCGAGAAGTACAAGGCCGAAATCATTGCGGCCATCCCCGCGGAGCAGGGCATCAGCCTCTACCGCGAGGGCGATTTCATCGATCTGTGCCGCGGCCCCCACGTGCCCTCCACCGGCAGGCTCAAGGTCTTCAAGCTGATGAAGGTCGCCGGCGCCTATTGGCGCGGCGATTCGAAAAACGAGATGCTGCAGCGCATCTACGGCACCGCCTGGGCGAAGAAGGAAGACCAGGAGGCGTACCTGCACATGCTCGAGGAGGCGGAGAAGCGCGACCATCGCCGCATCGGCAAGGTCCTCGACCTCTTCCACATGCAGGACGAGGCGCCGGGCATGGTGTTCTGGCATCCCAAGGGATGGTCGCTGTGGCAGGAGGTGGAGCAGTACATGCGCGCCGTGTACCGCGACAACGGCTACCAGGAGATCAAGTGCCCGCAGATCCTCGACCGCTCCCTGTGGGAGAAGTCGGGGCACTGGGAGAACTACAAGGACAACATGTTCACCACGGAGTCGGAGAAGCGCGACTTCGCGATCAAGCCGATGAACTGTCCCGGCCACGTGCAGGTGTTC
>JBKJTM010000363.1:0-11148 GCA_046590805.1 Usitatibacter sp. | reverse complement strand
GCGTCGCGCCGAACACCTTGTTGAAGGTCTGGCTGCCGGCGGCGAACTCGGGCGCGTTGGTCTTGCCGAGCGTGATCGCGCCGGCCGCGCGCAGGCGCTCGACGATGAGCGCGTCTTCGTTCGGCACGTTGTCCGCATAGATCGGCGATCCGAACGTGGTGCGGATCCCCTTCGTCTGGACAGTGTCCTTGTATGCGATCGGCAGGCCGAGCAGCGGCTGCTCGCGTGCCAGGCTCGCCGACGATCCGCGCCGCAGCCGCGCGTCGACCTTGCGCGCCTCCCTGATCGCCTCCTCCGGCAGGAAGGTGACGATCGCGTTCACCTTCGGGTTCACGCGCTCCACCTGAGCGATGAAGGCCTTCATCACCTCGACCGCGGAGAGCTTGCGCGCGTGGAGGAGGCGGGAGAGCTTGCGCGCCGGCTGGAAGACGATGTCCGTCATCTCTTGATGTTCGGCGCGGCGAGCCCTTCGATCATCACGTTCAGGCACGCGGGCAACCCCGAGGCCAGCGCACGCCGTGCAGCCGGCAACAGTTCCGCGGCATCGGTCACCTGCTCGCCATATCCACCGAAGGCCACCGCGACCTGGTCGTAGCGCGTCGGCAGCAGGTCGAGCCCCACCAGCCGCTGCGGGCCGTACTCGCGCAACTGGATCTGGTGCTCGGCGTTCCAGCGCGCGTCGTTGCCGACCACGGCGACGAAGGCAAGTCGATAACGCACCGCGGTATCGATCTCCGCCGGATGGAAACCGAACGTCCCATCGCCCATCACCGCGATCACCGGCGCATTGGGCTCTGCCAGCCGTGCGGCCACGGCGAACGGCAGCGCCGCGCCGATGGCGCCCGCAACGCCATTGATCACGCGCCGCGGCGCATCCAGGCATGCCTGCGCCCATTGGCCGATCTCGCCGCCATCGGAGACCAAGATCGAGTCGGGGTGCGAATCGAGCAGCGCCTGCAGGGGCCGCAGCGCTTGCACGGGATGCAGGCGTCCCGGAGCTGCAGCGACCGCGGAATCCCAGGCGGCGGGGCGGAAGGCGATCGCCGCGCGCACTTCCCGCAGCCACTGGCCCTTCATCGGGCGCGCGACGCGCGTGAGCATCGCCATCGCCGCGAACGCCGCGGCCTGCGCGCTCGCCCGCAGGCGCGAGGGCACGGCCGCGCGCGTCCGCGCGAGCTCCCCCTCCTCGGCGTCGATCTGCAGGAAGCCGCACTCCGGCGCGATCGCCGGCGGCTTGCCGAACTTCAGCGTGAAGTCGAGGCGCTTGGCGAGCAGCAGGATGCAGTCGGCCTGCGCGAGCATCTCGGCAAAGGCGCCGAGGCCCGGATCGCCGATGCCGCGCGGGCTCTCCATTCCGACCACCGGGATGCCGGCCGCGGCCTCGAGCGCCGCCATGCGCATGCGCCCGTCGCGCGTCATGCACACGGGGCCGGCGATGATCAGCGGGCGGCTCGCCTGCTGCAGCCTTTGCAGCATCTCGCGCGCGACGTCCTCGCCGAGCGCCATGGGATCCGGGGCGAAGTCGCCGATGCCGGGGAGCGGGGCGTCGCCAGCGTCTTCCTCGAGGCAGTCGGTGGGCAGGCTCATGTGCACCGGCCCCGGCCGCCCCGAGCGTGCGATGCGTACCGCGGCGGCGAAGTCGGGCGCGAGCTTTTCCGCGCCGTCGTTCACCCACGCCGCCTTGACCAGCGGCGCCGCGACCTCGGCCTGGCGCATCTCCTGGAAGGCGCCCATGCCGAGCTGCGCGTTGGGCGCGTGGCCGGACAGGAGGACCACCGGCGACTCGGCCATCGCCGCGGTGTAGAGCGCGCCCACCGCATTGGCGTGTCCGGGGCCTCCGGTCACGAGCGCGACACCGACTTCCCCCGTGAGCCGCGCCCACGCGTCGGCCATGTGCACGGCGGCGGCTTCATGGCGGACATGGATCAGCTCGACGCCCGCCTCCAGCGCGGCATCGAAGACGGGCATGACGTGGTTGCCCGACAGGGTGAAGACACGCCGGACGCCGGCCTGGACCCACGATCGCGCCAGCGCGTCCGCGCCGCGCCTGCCTGCTGCGCTCACCGTGCGTTTCCCTTTCCAAACCCTGTCTCCAGTATGCCCGAGGTGAACGTGTGGGCCGATCCGCCGTCCTATAGCCGATGAAATGGCGCAAGGCGGCTTTGTGGACCGTGGGCGTCGCGGCCCTGCTGCTGGTGGCTGCGACCCTGTGCCTGCGCCTGCTCGTCGACCCCGAGCGATTGAAAAAGATGGCTCTGGATCGCGCGCAGTCGGCCTGGGGGCGCGAGTTGCTGCTGGGCGAGGTCGAGCTACGCCTCTTTCCGCTGCCGTCGCTGCGCGCCTCCAGGGTGTCGCTTGCCAATCCCCCGTGGGCGAAGGATCCGCACCTGCTGCTGGCCGACTCGATGCGTGCGGACCTCGAGCTCCTTTCTTTGCTCACCGGCACCGTACGCGTGAAGAGCATCTCGCTCGACGGCGTGAAGGCCGGGCTGGAAGTGGCGGACGACGGCGCCGTGAGCTGGGATCTGAAGGGCAAGGACGCGCCGGCGAAGAACCCGGCCAATGCCGCGCAAGGCGACCCCCTGCGAATTTCGGCCGTGCACATCCGCAACGCGCGCATCGTGCATCGCAAGGCGAAGGCCGAGGGCGAGCCGTGGCTTGTCGAGGAGGCACTGTTGGAAGCTCTGCCCGGACTGAAGGACGCGCGCATCGAGGCGAGGGTGGTTCGCCACGGGAAGACGCTCCAGGTGAAGGGGCGTTTCACCGATCTCACCGGCATCGGCAAGAAGGACGCGGCCACCGACGGCAAGATCGATCTCGACTGGGGCGGCGCCAAGCTTTCCGCCGAGGGACGCTTCCCGCTCGAGAAGGCACTCGCCGGCATGGACCTCGCCGCGCACCTGGAGGCGAAGGCGATGGAGGACCTGTTCGCGTTCTTCGGCGTGAAGCGCAACAAGACGGCGGCGCTCGATATCAAGCTCAAGGCGCGCGACACGGACGGCCGCATCGCCGTGACCGACCTCGCCCTGACCCTGGGTGCGCTCAAGGTGCGCGGCGATGCCAGGGTCACGCTGGGCGACAAGCATTCGATCGACGCCCGCCTGCAGACCGACCACCTCGACTGGCTAAGGACGCTCGCCGACGCCGGCGGCACGATCCGGCCGAAGCGGCAGGACGGCGAAGTCTTCCACGCGGATCCGGTCGCATGGCGCGGGGTGAAGGCGATCGGCTCGATGCACGGCATCGCGGACCTCACGCTCAGGAGCTTCAAGATGGGCAATGGCCTGGAGCTCACCAACGTGCGCGCCAAGCTCACCTTCGGCGACGGGCGCATGGCGTTCTCGCCGTTCGCCGCCGACATGCTGGGAGGAGCCGCCAAGGGCGTGATCGCGCTCGACAGCGGCAGGAAGTCCGTGCGCCTCGATATCGACGGCGAAAACCTCCTGCTGGAGCGCTGGCTGCGCGAGCGCGGCCGCAAGGTCCCGTTGACCGGCGGGCCGATGAAGGTGCATGCGCGCCTCGCCCTCTCCGGCGATACCTACCGCCAGCTGGCTGCTTCGGTGTCGGGACCGTTCACGGTGCGCATGGGCCCCGGCCGCTGGGAGTCGCAACGCGCGGGCGAGGTCGAGGAAATGATGGTGAGCGCCCTGCAGCCCAGGGCTGGCAAGGCGGTCCAGATCGAGTGCGCCGCGGCGAACCTGGAATTCAAGTCCGGGCGCGCCAGCGGCAAGGACCTTGTCGGCGCGCGGAGCGACCTCGCCCAGCTGCTCACCTCGGGCCACCTCGATTACAACGACGAGACCATCGACCTGCGCGGCAACGTCCATGCGCGCTCCGGCGTGCGCATCGGGCTGGCCTCGATCGCGAGCGACGTACAGATCGCCGGCAAGCTCGCGAAGCCGACCATGCAGCTCGACCCGAATGCGACGCCCGCGGTGCTTGCGCGCGCCGGCGCGGCGATCGCCTCGGCGGGCGCCACTCTCATCGGCGGCGCGCTGGTGGATGCGCTGGAGACGAAGAACAATCCCTGCGAGAAGGTCTTCAAGTAAACCGGGGACAGACTCTTTTTCCGCTGGCTGCAGCAGCAGACTGCTGCTAGTAAAAAGAGTCTGTACCCGGTTTAGACCTCGATTTCCAGCGTCCGGTGGCCGACCCGGATGCTCCCGACGCGCACCCTGAGCTTCCCCTTGCCTTCGGTGACCAGCGTCACGTAGCGCTCGTGCACGTTGCCGCGCGTCCACGGCGCGAAGATGTTCATGCCGTTGTAGAGGCCGCGTCCCCAGCCGTCGAGGTGGCCGATCTCGATCGTGGCCCCCGCGGGCGCCGTGAGCTTCGCGCCGTGGCACTCGCAGGTGAGCCGGAGCGCCTCCGAGTGCGCGAGCTTCTTCGCGGATGAGAGCCCGTACGTGCCCAGGTAGCCGCGATTGGCGACGCGGATCTCCACCTTGGTGAGCCCGCCGGCGAGCTTCTCCTTCGCGACCACCTGGACCTCAACCCGCGGCACCAGGGCAGCCACGCGCAGGAACGCGGCGCTGTGCTGCTCGCATACCTTGGGCAGCATCTCGAAAGGCGGGTTGGAGATGCCGATGAGTAGATCGAGGCCGCCGACGTCGACGTCCCCGAGCTGTGGATGGGAAGCCTTCTTCCACGGACGGAAGATGCGGCCCTTGTTGACGTCGCGGTCCCACTTGGCGAGCGCCGCCAGGTCCTTGCGGTCGAAGCGGGTGTACACGTCGACGAAGGGCTTCCTCGGCTCCATGCCGATCTGCGCGAACAGGTCCCAGAGCTCGATCACGTAGGCGAGCGCGCCGCGTTGGTGGTACGCGTAGTCGGTGAGGTCGCCCTTCAACGGCGTCTCGGGGGCGTAGAGGAACTCGTGGAAGCCGCTCACCGTCGGATAGCCGGTGAAGTCCTTCGCCCACTTCTCCACCTGGCGGAAGACCGCGAGGTCCTCCTGGTCCATCTTGTGGTCGGGTTTGTCGCCCAGCGGGCGGATCAGCACGCCGCCGAACGTGTGCAGGTTCAGCCACGTGATGATGTTCGGGTGCGCGGTGACGAAGTCGAGGATCGCGCGCGTCTCGGGCGCGCTGCCCGGGAAATCGCCGGCTCCCTCCTGCTCGTGCTCCGGCGCCCAGCTGTACGGGAAATTGCGGTTGAAGTCGTACTGGTTGTCGGAGAGGAAATAAGGGTCGGGCACGCGGCGCCCGTCGAAGTTGACGATGCGCCCCTCGGGATAGAGCTTGAAATACGGCGGTGGATCCTCGGGAAGGCGCGGGACCATCACGCCGGGAAACTCGGCCAGCTCCACCAGCTCGCCGTCGTCGCTTTGCTGCCGCATGTAGCCCATGCGGCCGTTGCCGTCGAAATCGTCGGCCTCCCAATAGGAGTGGCTCCTGTGGCGGCGCGCGTCCACCGGGCTCGAGCGCACGTAGCGCCCGGTCTTCATCACCGCTTCGGCGCCGTCGGGGGAGATGCGCGGGACGACGTAAAAGAGGGAGTCGCGGAGGATGTCGGCCATGTGCGAGGGGAGCGTCCCGGATTTTTCGGGCGTGGCCGAGCCCGAAATACCGGGACTGTCCCCGGTTTTCCCGGCGTGCAATCCGATCACGTCCTCCGCGATCGCCATCGCCACGCTCGAGCCGCAGAGCTCGGAGGCGTGCATGTTGCCGTCCACCCAGATGGCGGGGCGCGCTTCATCGGGATCGCGGCCAATGGTGAGAATCGGGATTTCGCGCCCCTCGGGCGTCTTGCCGATACTGCCGAGGCGAACGCAATCAGGGTGCTTCGCCGCCCACGCCTGCAGCTGCTGCGTGAGCTCGGAATAGTCGAGGTATTTCTCGCGGAACATGGGGCGGCCCGGTGGTCGTGTGGCCGCGATTCTCGCACGCCGCGAGCCGCCCCTCGATCGTCAGTGCACGCGCCGCGCCATCCTGCGCATCGCGAAGGATGTCGCGCAGGGACATGGCTCTTCTCCGAAGGGGGTTCGGAGTTGGAGCCCGATCCGCGGCGCGCGATTCCGGACGTGGTCCGGATGGCGGCTGTCGGGCTGCCCGGCAGCCGCCGCTGCGCTCACCTCAGCCGCACCTCGATCCGCCGCGGTTTCGCCTGCTCTCGCTTGGGAACGTTGACGGTAAGGACGCCGTTGCGGATATCGGCGCTGACCTTCTCCGTATCCAGGTCGCGGCTCAGCACGAAGCTGCGCTTGAACTGGGCGAGGCGCACCTCGGCGTAGACCGGCTGCATGCCAGTGGTTTCGCCCAGGTTCACGGTCGCCTCCACCGTCAGCGTGTCGCCCTCGACACCTATGGAAAGGCTTTCCTTCTCGACGCCAGGCAGGTCGGCCCTGACGGTGATTCCCTCGGCGTCCTCGATGATGTCGACCGGGGGGACGAGCGGCGTGGAAGCCTCGCCTTCGGTCGTCTCGCGTTCCTTGTTTCCGTGCCTCATGTCCATGGTTTCCTCCGTTTTCTAGCCCTGGATCTCGACGCGCCGGGGCTTGGAAGCCGCGCGCTTCGGGACCACGATCTTCAATACGCCGTTGCGATAGGACGCGTCGACGCGCAGGTGCTCGGCATCTTCCGGCAAGCTGATCACACGGCGGAACGCACCGGTGAAGCGCTCCTGAGCGTAAACGCTCACCTTTTCGTTTTCCTGCGGTATCTCCCCGGGACGCTCGCCGGCGATGGTGAGCAGGCCCTTGTCCACCGACACCTCGACCTTGGCCGGATCGATGCCCGGGGCGAAGGCATAGATCTCGACCGCCTCCTCGGTCACTCCGACGTTGATCGCCGGGAAGGCGCCGCGGCTCGCCGCGCGGATGCTCGACGGCCAGCCCCGCGGGGCGAGGAGCTGCTCGACTTGGCGCTGCAGGCCGTCGAAGTCGGTGAACAGGTTTCCGGGGAATCTCGTGAGTGATGGGTACATGTTTCGCTCTCCTTTCGGGGTCCAGACACCCCCAATCTAGGGGCGCCTAAAGTCCTTTCAAGCCCCCTTTTCTAGGACATCGCCGACACCCTTACGCGCCGCCCGATGACAGACCCCGCGGCAAGCCTGAAGCACAGTGGAACACCATGAAAATCAACACCCGGCACATCGCCCGCTACCAGCAGATCGTCCGCCTCCTGTGGAAGTACGGCCGCTCCGACCTGGTGAAGCAACTGGACGACGACTCCCTCGCCGCCGACACCCCGCTCGCCGCCACCGACCGCGAGCTCCCCGAGCAGCTCGCCGACGACCTGGAGTCAATGGGGCCGACCTACGTGAAGCTGGGCCAGGTGCTCTCCAGCCGCCCCGACCTGATTCCCCCTGCCTTCAGCGACGCGCTTTCCCGGCTGCAGGATCGCGTGAAGCCGTTCTCGGATGCCGAGGCGCAGCAGATCATCGAGACCGAGCTGGGCGCGCGCATCTCGAAGGCGTTCTCGCGCTTCGACCCCGAGCCGATCGCCGCGGCCTCGCTGGGCCAGGTGCACCGCGCGGCGCTGCGCGACGGCCGCGAGGTGGTGGTCAAGGTGCAGCGCCCCGACATCGGCCCGCAGATCGCCGACGATTTCGAGGTGCTGGCCCAGATGGCGGCGTTCCTCGACGAGCACAGCGACTGGGCACGCCGCCGCCGCCTGGGCCAGATCGTGGAGGAGCTGCGCACCTCGGTGCAGCACGAGCTCGACTACGAGCGCGAGGCGCAGAGCATGCGCATCATGCGCAAGAACATCGAGGGCTTCGACCGCCTCTACGTGCCGCAGCCGATCGACGACTACTGCACCAAGCGCGTGCTCACGATGGAGTACATCGCCGGCACCAAGATCACCGAGCTCTCGCCGATCGCGCGCATGGAGATGGACGGCTCGGCGCTCGCCGAGCAGCTCTTCAAGGCCTACCTCAAGCACGTGCTGGTCGATGGGCTGTTCCACGCCGACCCGCACCCCGGCAACATCTTCATCACCCAGGACGGGCACCTGGTGATGCTCGACCTGGGCATGGTCGGGCGCGTCACGCCCGGCATGCAGGAGAAGCTCCTCAAGCTGCTGGTGGCCGTAAGCGAAGGCAAGAGCGAGCAGGCGACCGACGTCGTCCTGCAGATCAGCGAGGTGGGGCGGGATTGCGACAAGGCGGCGTTCCAGCGGATCATCGGCAAGGTGGTTGCCGAGCAGCAGGGCCTCAACATGCAGCAGATCAACGTCGGCAAGACGTTGCTCGCCGTGACCGGCGCCGCCGCCGACCACAATGTGTACGTGCCGAGCGACCTCACGCTGCTCGCCAAGACGCTGCTGCAACTGGACGAGGTCGGCAAGTGCCTCGATCCCCAGTTCGACCCGAACGCCTCGGTCCGGCGCAACGCGACCGAGCTGCTGTCGGAGCGGATGAAGAAATCGTCGACCCAGGGCAGCCTGCTCAGCACCGCGCTCGACCTGAAGGACTTCCTCGCCGGGCTGCCGTCGCGCCTGAACAAGATCATGGACGCCGTCACCAACAAGGAAATCGAGGTGAAGGTGCGCACCATGGACGTCGACGTGGTGCTGGACGGCCTGCAGAAGGTCGCCAACCGCATCACCTCCGGCCTCATCCTCGCGGCGCTCATCATCGGCGCGGCGCTGATGATGCGGGTGGAGACATCGTTCCAGGTGTTCGGCTACCCCGGCATCGCGATCCTCTGCTTCCTCGGCGCGGCCGCGGGCGGGGTGTGGCTTCTGGTGAACATCTTCATGAAGGATCGCGCCGCGACGAGAAAAGTGGCGCGCTGACACCCCCGCATCCGCTACATCGCGCCCTGAAGTGCGCCGCTAGTAGGCCCCCGCCAGCTCGCGCACCATCTGCGCGGCGGGGATCTCCCGGCAGCCGCTCGCGTTCTGGCCGCTCCACAGCGGGGAGAAGTCGGTCGACCCTTTCGCCTCGGCGGGCGCGCGCAGCGGCGCGATCGCCGCGGTGGCGAGCGGAAAAGCGGGCGCCGCGGGACTGAGGGGACCCAGCTCGCGCATCAACCGGTTCACGATGCCGCGCGCCGGCCGGCCGGTGAAAAGGCGCGTGAGCGCCGTATGCCGTGCCGCCTCGCTCATCAGCGCCGCGCGGTGGAGCTGCGTCGTGGTCGCCTCCTCGCAACACATGAAGGCGGTGCCCACCTGCACCGCGGAGGCGCCGAGCCGCATCGCGGCCACGACGCCCGCGGCATCGGCGATGCCGCCCGCCGCGATCACCGGGACCTTCACGCAGCGAACCACCTGATGCACGAGCGCGAACGTGCCCATCTGCGCGGTGAGGTCGTCCGCAAGGAAGTTGCCGCGATGGCCGCCCGCCTCCAGCCCCTGCGCGATCACGGCATCGACGCCCTGCGCCTCGAGGAAGCGCGCCTCCTCGACCGTGGTCGCCGAGCAGAAAATCTTCGAACCCCACGTCCGCACCCGCGCGAGGAGCCTTTCGCAGGGGAGCCCGAAGTGGAAGCTCACCACCGCGGGCTTGAAGTCCTCGAGGACGTCGGCGGCGGCGTCGCTGAACGGCATGCGGCCCGCGCCCGGCGGGATCTTGTCGGCGTCGATGCCGTGCTCGCGGAAATAGGGCGCGAGCGCCGCGCGCCATTGCGCCTCGCGCGCGGGGTCGGGCTCGGTCGACACGTGGCAGAAGAAATTCACGTTGACGCGGTTGCCGACCGCGGCACGCACCAGCTCCAGCTCCTTGGCGATCCCGTCGGGAGCGAGCATCGCGCACGGCAGCGATCCGAGCCCGCCCGCCTGCGATACCGCCACCGCGAGCTTGCCGGCCTGCACGCCTGCCATCGGCGCCTGGATGATGGGAATTGCGCTGCCGAAGACCTGCAAGATCGCGTTCATGCCGCTATGCTAGTTCAATCGCGCGGCACGGCAGCCTCAGGTCCTGTTTTCGTGCTGTTGCTCCACCCCGCGCTCCCGTGCGATGACGCTCGCCACCGTGGCGATGAGCTCCGAAGGCTCTACCGGCTTGGCCACGTGCACCTGGAAACCGGCGTGCAACGCGCGCGTGCGGTCTTCCGAACGCGCGAACGCGGTCATGGCGATCGCCGGCGTGCGCCCGCCGCCGCGCGCGTCCAGCGCGCGAACGCGGCGGATGAGCTCATAGCCATCCATCTCCGGCATGCCGATGTCGCTCACCAGAACATCCGGGCGCCGGTCCACCAGGAGCTGCAGGGCCTCCTTCGCGTTCGAGGCGGTGATCACCTGCGCGCCGCATTCCCCGAGGACCCGCGCCACCAGCTCGCACGCGTCCGGCTGGTCGTCCACCACCAGCGCCGTAATCCCCGCGAGGTCGAGGGTCTTGAAATCGGACACCGCCGGCGCGCTGCGCGGATGCGTGCGCGCGTCCCGGATCGAGGCATGACGCACGGCCGTGAGCGGCAGGAGCACGACGAAGGTGGCGCCCTGGCCTTGCCCCGCGCTCTCCGCACGCACGCTGCCGCCGTGCAGCTCGGTCAGGTGCTTCACGATCGACAAGCCCAGCCCGAGCCCGCCGAAGCGGCGCGTCGTAGAGGCGTCGGCCTGGCGGAAGCGCTCGAAGACGTGGGCGAGGAACTGCGGCTCGATGCCGATGCCGTCGTCCGCGACGCTGATCTCGATGTGGGAGTTGACGCGCGCGAGCAGGACCTGCACCCGTCCTCCCCGGGCGGTGAACTTGATCGCGTTGTTGACCAGGTTCCAGATGATCTGCTGCAGCCGCGCGGGGTCCCCGGACACCGGGCCGGCATCGGGGTCGATCACGCGCTGCAGGTGGATGCCCTTCGCCTGAGCCGCGGGCTCGACGGTCTCGAGCGCCGCCTCGATGAAGGACGCCGGCATTACCGGCTGGGTGTCGAGTCGCAGCTTGCCCGAGGTGATCCGGCTCATGTCGAGCAGGTCCTCGATCAGCTGGGTCTGGACACGGGCGTTGCGCTCGATGGTCTCCAGCCCCTTGGCGAGGTCCTCCGGCGACGGCGGCCGGGCTCGCATCAGGTGCGCCCAGCCGAGAATCGCGCCCAGGGGCGTGCGCAGCTCGTGCGAGAGCGTCGCGAGGAATTCGTCCTTCATGTGGCTCGCGCGCTCCGCCTCGGTGCGCGCGGCGCGCTCGCTCTCCAGCAGGTGCGCGTTGTCGACCGCCACCGCTGCCTGCGCCCCGATGCCAGCCACCAGCCCCTCACTGCGCTCGGTGAAG
>JBKJTM010000089.1:0-3467 GCA_046590805.1 Usitatibacter sp. | reverse complement strand
GCGAGGTGCTTCGCGATCGCGGCGTCGCGCTCGTCCTCGCCACCCGCGGTCTCGAAGTATTCCTCGCGGAAATCGGGATTGGCGTCCAGCACCACCAGCGCCGAGCGCCGCCACCGGCCGAGCTTGAAGGGGCCGGTGCCGACGGGATGCTCGGTGATGCCCTCGCCGTAGTGCTCGACCACCTCGCGCGCCATCGCGGCGGTCGCGGGCATCGCGAGGATGTAGAGCATGTTGTAGTCGGGCTCGACCAGCTTCAGCCGGAACTCGTACTTCGAGGGCGCCTGCAGCCCCTCGATCGGCTTGTCGTAGTCGAACGTGCCGGTGCGCTTCGCGTCCTCCACGAGCGCGGCCGCGCCCGCGACCTTGCCGTCCAGCAGGAAGGCCCATTGCGCGCGCACCTTCGGATCGAAGAAGCGCTTCAGGCTGAAGACGTAGTCGGCGGCCACCAGCTCGCGCTTCGCCCCCTTGAATGCCGCGTCGGGCGTGAAGAAGATGCCGGGCTTGATCCTGAAGGTGTAGGTCCGCCCGCCGTCGGTGATCTCGGGAAGCGCCACCGCCGCGCGGGGCTGCAGCCTGATCGGCCGCGCCAGGTGGTCGTATTGCAGCAGCGCGTCGAAAATGTTGTCGCAGAGGGTGGCGGTGAATTCGTCCGCCTCGCGCGCGCAGTCGAAGCCGCGCTCGGCGCTGGTATAAGCCGTGCGCACGACCTTCGCGGGATCGGCGGCCTGGGCCGAGAGCGCGGGCGCCGCGATCGCGAGCAGACACGCCGCCATCCGAACCGCCGGCTGGCTCAATGGAGCGTGTGGCGCCCGGAGGCCGGCTCTCCCTCGGCGGGGACCGTCACGGGGTCGGCGAGCGGCGTCGCGTGGTGCACGACCATTCGCCAGCCCGCGTCGGTGAGCTCGTACACGTTGGTCGAGCAGACCGATTGCGTCGCCTGCTGCCCCGGGGCGGTCAGGACCTCCACCAGCGTGTGCACGGCCACGCCCTGCCCGTCGAATTTGCGCAGCTCCGTGGAGCGGATGCGCAGTTGCGTGTTGCCGCCGGAGAAGATCTGCGTCCAGCTGTCGCGCACCGCGTCGAACCCCACCAGGCGCGGGCCGCGCGGATGCACGCAGACGACCGCGTCGCTCTCGGCCCACACCGCCATCATGGCCGCGAGGTCGCCACGCTCGAACGCGTCGTAGAACGCGGTTTCGGCTTCGTCGGGGGTGGGATAGAGCTTGCTTCGGCGCACAGTTCATATTACCAAAGGCATAATCGACATCTTCCCGCCCACCTTCCCAGGTCCTTCCAAGCCATGGCCAAATTCTTCGTCAACGGCGAAGCCGTCGACTTCCGCGCCGCACCGGACACCCCGCTCCTGTGGGTCCTTCGCGACCACCTGGGCCTCACCGGCACCAAGTTCGGCTGCGGCATGGCCCTTTGCGGCGCATGCACCGTGCACGTGAACGGCGAGGCGACGCGCTCCTGCGTGACGCCGGCCTCCGCGGTGGAGGGCAAGCGGGTCGTCACCATCGAGGCGGTGGACCAGACCTCGCAGGCGAAGGTGGCGCGCGCGGTGCAGGCGGCCTGGATCGACAAGGACGTGGTGCAGTGCGGCTACTGCCAGTCCGGTCAGGTGATGGCGGCGGTGGCGCTGCTGGGCAAGAACGCCTCGCCCAACGACGAGCAGATCGACCAGGCGATGAGCGGCAACATCTGCCGCTGCGGCACCTACCAGCGCGTGCGTGAGGCGATCAAGAGCGCCTCCGCGGCGCTGAAGAAAGCCTGAGGCCGCGATGAAGATCCGCACCGTTTCGCGCCGCGCCTTCCTGCAGTCCTCCGCCGCTCTCGGCGGGGCCCTCGTCATCTCCTTCTGGCTGCCGCGCGGCGGCCGCGCCTTCGCGCAGGGCGCGCAGCCCAAGGCGGTGAATCCCAACGCGTTCCTGCGCATCGGCAAGGACGGCAGCTGCACCGTGTTCGTGAAGCACCTCGAGTTCGGCCAGGGCGTGACCACGTCGCTGCCGATGCTGGTGGCCGAGGAGCTCGACTGCGACTGGAGCCGCGTGCGCGCCGAGCTCGCGCCCGCGGGCGCCGACTACGCGCACACCGCCTTCGGCATGCAGATGACCGGCGGCTCGTCGAGCGTGTGGAACTCCTACGACCAGCTGCGCACCGTGGGCGCGCAGGCACGCGCCATGTTGATGCAGGCCGCGGCCTCGCAGTGGAAGGTGAAGGTCTCCGAGGTGCGCACCGAGAAGGGCTTCGTTGTCGGCCCCGGCGGCAAGCGCCTGGCCTACGGCGCGCTCGCCGAGGCCGCCGGCAAGCTTCCGGTGCCGGAGAAGGTGGCGCTCAAGGAAGCGAAGGACTTCAGGGTGATCGGCAAGCCCACGCGGCGCATCGATTCGGCCGAGAAGGTGAACGGCAAGGCGCAGTTCGGCCTCGACGTGAAGCGGCCCAACCTGCATACGGCGCTCATCGTCCACCCACCGGTCTTCGGCGCCAAAGTGGTGAAGTTCGATGCGGCGAAGGTCCAGGGCCTCTCGGGCGTGACGCACGTGGTGCAGATCAGCAACGGCGTGGCGGTCGTGGGCAAGAGCTACTGGGCGGCGAAGCAGGGCCGTGACGCGCTGCAGGTCGAGTGGGACCTGGGCGCGAACGCCGGGAATTCCAGCCAGGCGCTGTTCCAGCGCTTCAGGGAGCTGGCGAAGACCCCGGGCAAGGTGGCGAAGAAGCCTGCCGATGCCGGGGCCATCAAGGCCTCGGCGAAGACGATCGTCGCGGAGTACGAGGTGCCGTTCCTCGCCCACGCACCGATGGAGCCCCTCAACTGCACCGTGGAAGTGCGCGCCGACGGCGCCGAGATCTGGGTCGGCTCGCAATTCCAGGGCGTGGACCAGGCCGCGGCCGCCAAAGTGCTTGGGCTGCCGCCGGCGCAGGTGAAGCTGAACACCATGCTCGCCGGCGGCGGCTTCGGCCGGCGCGCCAACCCGGTCTCCGATTATGTGATCGAGGCGTGCGAGGTGGCGAGGGAAGTGAAGGTCCCGGTGAAG
Source organism: Usitatibacter sp. (assembly GCA_046590805.1). Classification (GTDB taxonomy): domain Bacteria; phylum Pseudomonadota; class Gammaproteobacteria; order Burkholderiales; family Usitatibacteraceae; genus Usitatibacter. The sequence goes on along the minus strand of JBKJTM010000089.1, from coordinate 432 downwards.
GTGGTCTGGACGCGGGAGGACGACATCCGCGGCGGCTACTACCGGCCGATGTATGCGCACCGGATCGAGGCGGGCGTGGACGCCCAGGGCGCCATCACCGGCTGGAACCACGCGATCGTGGGCCCGTCGATCGTCGCCGGCACCCCGTTCGAGCCGATGATGGTGAAGGACGGTATCGATCCCACCTCGACCGAAGGGGTGTCGGACATGCCGTACGACATTCCCAACCTGCAGGTGATGCTGCATACGGTGGACGCGGGCGTTCCGGTGCTGTGGTGGCGCTCCGTGGGCCACTCGCACACCGGCTTCGTGGTCGAGACGATGATCGACGATCTGGCGGCGGCGAGCGGCAAGGATCCGGTCGCGATGCGCCGGGCGCTCCTCGGCAAGAACCCCAAGGCGCTGCGCGTGCTCGACCTCGCCGCGGCCAAG
>JBKJTM010000123.1:0-2702 GCA_046590805.1 Usitatibacter sp. | reverse complement strand
GGCAGAAGATCGCGCTCGCCCGCGCGTACATGCGCGACGCGCAGTTGCTGGTGCTGGATGAGCCCACCGCGGCGCTCGACGCGCGCGCCGAGTTCGAGGTCTTCCAGCGCTTCAAGGAGCTCTCGCACGCGAGGACCGCGGTGCTGATATCGCACCGCTTCTCGAGCGTGAGGATGGCCGATCGGATCGTGGTGCTGGGCGACGGCATGGTGGAAGCCATCGGCACCCACGAGGAGCTGCTGCAGCGCGGCGGCCGTTACGCGGAGCTCTTCGAGCTGCAGGCCGCCGGATACCGCTAGGCGAGGCGCAGCTTCACCGCGCAAGTGCCCTTCGGGCCTTCCATCACGTCGAACTGGACGATCTGGGAGACCTTGAGCGCCTTGGCGCTGCTGATGATGTCGGCCGAGTTGACGAACAGGTCGGCGCCGCCCGCATCGGGAGTGATGAGGCCGAAACCCTTGGCTGCGTTGAAGAATCGAACTTTGCCTGTGGCCATGGCGCTACCTTCCGGGGTTTGATTGCGCGACAGGGAACTCTTGTGCGCGGTCTCTGATTTTACAGGGGATAGGGTCCGAAAGGTGACCGATGCCCGCGCCGTGCCCGAAAGACGACTCAGGTCAAGCGCCCGCGAGCGGCTGGGCGGTCGCTTCCACGGAGGGCGTCGCGCGCAACGCCGGCGCGCGCGGCAGGGTGAAGCGGAAGGTGGATCCCTGGCCTTCCATGCTCTCGACCATGACCTTGCCATCGTGCGCTTCGACGAACGTCTTCACGATCGCGAGGCCGAGGCCCACGCCATCGCGCTCGGGATCGGTCTCGAGCGGCTCGAAGACCTTGGCGAGGCGCTCGGCGGGGATGCCGGCGCCGTTGTCCTTGACCCATATTTCCAGCGGCGCGCCGTCGCCCGGATCGAGGGCGCCGATGGTGACCGCGCCACCCGGCGCGTAGGCGATCGCGTTGCCGAGGAGGTTCTGCAGGACGCGGCGCAGGAGGTTCGCGTCGGCGCTCGCCTCGATCTCGTCGGGCACCTCGTTGAGCATCTTCGTGTCGGACTTGGCCGCAATCGGCTGCAGGTCCTGGATCAGCGTCTCGACCATCGGCCACAGGTCGAACTTGCGCCGCTCGATCTTCACGCCGAGCTCGGTCAGGAGCTGCGTGTTCTCGGCCAGCACGGCGCCCACTAGCGTTTCCAGCTGGCGCGTGTTGCGGGCGAGGATCTTCAGCAGCCGCGTGTTCTCCGCGTCGAGGCCGGTGCTGCCCAGGCGCTGCTCCAGCAGGTAGGCGGAGAAGGTGATGGCGGAGAGCGGCGTGCGCAGGTCGTGGGCGACGAAGGCGAGATACTCGGTGCGCCGGCGCTGTACCTCGCGCGCCTGGCTATCGGCGAACGCCTTCACCGCGGCGCCGATGGCATCGTCGAAGAACTTGTCGAGGAAGTGGCGGTCCTGGCCGGCCAGGCTCACGCCGTGGCGTTCGCCAAGCTCGTGGATGCAGTCCCTCAGGATGTTGTACTCCGCGACCACTTCCTCGATGTCGAAGCCGTCCTCGAAGCGCTGCAGCCCATGGGCGAGGGGGCTGGACGCGCAGGTGTCGCCCTCCGGCGCCTCGGAGGCGGTGACGAGACACGCCGCCAGCTCCGCGATCCAGCCGGGAATGTGGTCGTTGAGGGTGGGGAGGTCGAGCTTCGCAGCCGAAGGCAGGGCGCGCACCTGCTCGCGCCAGCGGAGCAGGACCGCATCGCGCTCCTCGAGGATGGCTGTGGCGAGTTGACGAAGGATCTTCACGGCGACTGCCTCAAAGTAGAGGGTGTAGGACCCGGCTTACAGGCTTCAGTTCGGTTGTCCGGCGCTCCCCGGGTAGTCCATCCGGGTGCGATGTGGCTAGTCCTCGATCTCGCGCACCACGTACCCGCCCGATTTCTGGTCTCTCTCCAGGTCCACCAGGTTGCGGGCCTGGGCCTCCTCCAGCAGCTGGTTGAAGGAGCGAAAGCCGTAGTAGCTCTCGTTGAACCCGGGTTTCCTGCGCTTCAACGCCTGCTTGATCATCGAGCCCCAGACCGGCTCGTCGTCGCCGCGTTCGTCGACGAGCGCCTCGAGGGTGTCCAGGACCAGGTCCATGGCTTCCGCCTTCTTGTCCTCGTCGGCGGCGGAGGTCTCCGCCTTGGCGGCGGGACCGCGACCGCCATCCGATTTGGCCGCCGCCCGCGGAACCGGTGCCTTGGGTCGCGATGCGGGCTTGCGCGCCTTCTGCTCGCGTACCAGGTCGTCGTAATAGATGAACTCGTCGCAGGCGCCGACGAGCAGGTCGGATGTCGATTTCTTCACGCCGACCCCGATCACCGTCTTGTCGTTCTCGCGCAGCTTGCTCACCAGCGGGGAGAAGTCCGAGTCGCCGCTCACGATCACGAAGGTGTCGACGTGTGCCTTGGTGTAGCAGAGGTCGAGCGCGTCGACCACCATGCGGATGTCGGCGGAGTTCTTGCCCGACTGGCGCAGGTGCGGGATCTCGATCAGCTCGAAGGATGCCCCGTGCATCGGCGCCTTGAATTCCTTGTAGCGGTCCCAGTCGCAGTAGGCCTTCTTCACCACGATGCTGCCTTTGAGCAGCAGGCGCTCGAGCACCTTCGTCATGTCGAACTTCTCGTACTTCGCCTCCCTCACGCCAATGGCGAGATTCTCGAAGTCACAAAACACGGCCATCGTGTGGGT
>JBKJTM010000451.1:0-3483 GCA_046590805.1 Usitatibacter sp. | reverse complement strand
TCGGAGCCGCCGGAGACGAAGTAGACGTGCGAGGTGCGCGCCGGCGCGTGCGCCATCAGGTGGTCGGCGAGCTGTTCGGCGACCTCGGTGGTGAAGAAGCTGGTGTGCGCGTAGGCGACACGGTCGATCTGCGCGTGCATGGCGGCGATGACTTCGGGGTGGCCGTGCCCGAGGCACGACACCGCCGCGCCGCCGCTCGCGTCGATGTAGGTCTTGCCGTCGCGGTCGGTGACGGTCACGCCCTGCGCCGCCACGGCGAGCGGCAATTGCGCGCGCAGGCTGCGATGGATGATGTGGCTCATGGGGCCTTGGTTCCTTCGTCCTCGACCCGCAGCGCCACGAGGATGCGCGCCACCATGTTGTAGGTGGCGATCGCCGCGGTGAGCTCCACCAGCTCGGTGGTGGAGAATCGCGCGGCCATCAGCCTGAAAAGCGAATCCGGTACCGCTACGTCGCGGGTCATGGTGATGGCATAGCGGATCGCGAGCCGCTCATCGGCCGAGAACTCGGTGTCGGTCGCAGCGCTGTCCGGATCCATGATGCGCAGCCGCAGGGCATCGTTGCCGCCGGCGCGCACGTATTCGGGCCAGTGATGGGTGAACTCGTATTCCGCGCCGGTGATCCGCGCCACGGTGCAGATCGCGATCTCCTTTAGCCGCGGGGAGACCGAGAACTCACGGCGGACCGCGCCGACATAGGCATTCCATCCCCGCGCGAGGGGCTCGCTCCACAGGAGCGCCAGGTCCAGGTTGATGAGCTTGCCGCCGCGTCGCGTGCGAATGGCTTCGATCAGCGCTTCGTCGCGCGGCGCGGCGTCGGGCGTCCAGTGCGGGATGCGCAAGGTGGGGTTCGACCACGGGAGGTGACGCGTCAAGGATACCAAAGCTGCTAAAATCGACCCTCTCGACCCGCACCGGAGAGGTGGCAGAGTGGTCGATTGCGGCAGACTCGAAATCTGTTGATGGGTCACACCATCCGGGGGTTCGAATCCCTCCCTCTCCGCCAATTCGCGGTAGGCCCGGTCCTACAAACGAATGATCCCTATGGGCTACACTTGTAGGACGGCTCCTACCCTCAACCCCCTCGCAACAGCGTATAAATTGGCTATCGAGCCACAACGCGCGTTTCACAGGGGTCCTTCCTTGGGTTGCAACTACACCGAGCTGTCGAAAGCCCGCAGCATCGACGAGATCCTGGCGGCGACGCGCGCCTATCTTTCGGGATGGAGTTGCGAGGACCTCGCCGGCTTGCCGGATCACTGCCGACCGGGTCGCGTCGAGGATCGGCGCGACATCGAGCTCTGGGCCGACCGCCTGCTCGGCGCCACGCGTACCGAGATGCTGGTGATCGAGAACGAGGTGCGGCTCGACCGCCTCACCAACCACTTCCTCATCGCCTCCGTCAGGATCCGCCAGCTCGCCTGAAGTAGCGCTTCAGGCGTTCTCCTGCTCCGTGTGCCGCGGCCCGATGAAGCGGCGCTGCACGTCGTAGAGGCGGTCCCGCCAGCGATCGATCCTGAACCCTGCGGCGCTTGCCTTGGTCTCCGTCGCCGCCTCGTCGTAGGGCACGCGACCGAACTCCACCGTGAGCAGGACGCTGTCGAAGAGCGCGTACTCCGCAAGCTTCGAGGCGCGCTTGCGCGACGCATCGACGGAGCCGGGATTCACGAAGTATTCCTTCGCCGGGTCCAGCCGTACGCGGCGCGCTTCCGTGCCGGCGATCTGCGCCGCGAAGGGCTCAGCGACCTGCGGATTGCCGTCGCCGTCGACGCCTACCTCGAAGATCCTCTGCTCGTGGGTGTGGCCGTAGAAACAGATGCGCGCGCCTGGAAAGTCGCTGCGCAGGTAGGCCACGTTCTCGATCACATGGCGCGGCCGGGTCATGTATTGCTGCACGTCCCGCACGCCGCCGTGGGTGAGAAGGACGGTCGGCTCCAGCCGATGGTGCGAGGGCAGGGCGCGCAGGTATGCGGCGGTCCCGGGCGCAATGACGCGGCGGGTGCGCTTGAGGGAGTGCATCGCCTTGTTCGAGCAGCGCTCGAAGCCGAGCATCCCGGCGCCGATCAGGTCGTGGTTGCCCGCGATCGAGATCACCCCATGGCGGCGCAGCATCTCCACGCAACCATCCGCATCCGCGTTGTAGCCCACCAGGTCGCCCACGCAGGCGACCCCGTGGACCCCGCGCGCATCCAGGCAGTCGAGCGCCGCTTCGAGCGCCTCGCGATTGCCGTGGATGTCCCCTAGGAGGCCGTAGAGCGCCATTGCCTGAAGGCCGCGTTGAGGCGCGCCGGGCCGCGAAAGACGCGTCGCATCACGCGCCCCAGCCAGAAATGGATCCACGGCGCAGGGTCGCGCCAGGCGAACACGTTATAGATGTTGCGCGATCGCAGGATCGAGCCCGCCCACGGCGCGAAGGTGAGCTCTCCGCGCGAGGCGAGCTCGCGGTAGGCCTTGAAGTCGAGGTCGAGGGATAGCCAGCGGTAGCGAGTCTCCGCCCTGACGGCGGCCGGGCGCTTGCCTTCCACCAGGTATCCGTACGCGGCAGCCATGAGGTTGGCGCCATTGCGCGCGGCGAGGTAGTGCCAGAGGTTGTAGCGGGCGTTGATCTCCAGCAGGTACCAGCGGCCGTCGTTGGCGTCGCGCTTGAAGTCCATCTTGAAGACGCCGCGCAGCGGGCACATCCGCGCCACCTCGCGTCCGACCGCCTCCAGCGAGTCGTCGTGGCCGAGCTCGATGAAGGCGCTCTCGCCGGTGAGCGTGGGATAGGTGCGTACCTTGCGGCCGATGAACGACGCCAGCACCTCGCCGCGCTCGTCCGCGAAGCCGTGGAAGGACCAGAGGTCGGTATCGCCGCCGGCGATGTACTGCTGGAAGGTGAGCTGGTCGTGGAAGAGCGCGAGGTCGGGATCGGCCGCCGCCTCCGCGCCACTCTTGAAGATGCGCGCCTTGCCGTCGCCGCCGAAGAGGCGCTGGCAGAGGGCCGAATGGTGCCAATCGACCTTGCTGCGCGGCTTCACCAGCACCGGTCCCGGGTTGCCGCCCAGGGAGCCGGGACCCTGGCCGGCCCACTCGAGCGCCGGGGGTGCCGGCAGGCCGCGGGAGCGGGCGAACGCCTCGAAGCGGTCCTTGGCGATCAAGGCGCGGGCGACCGACGGATCGCTCAGCAGGAACACGAAATAGCGCCGCAGGCGCTCCTCGTGGGCCTGGATCAGCTCGAGCGCGTCGTCGCTCCCGTACATGAGGGGTACGCGCCGGCCGAGGGCGCCGGTGAGCTCCTTGCCCAGGTCGGTCAGGGTTTCGATGGCGCCCGCGGAGGCGAGCGGCGGGAGGATGCGCCGGGCGGTGCAGTAGCGCGAGCGCAGGGCCGGCTCGTCGGGATCCGGGGTGGCGACGATCGCCTGGATGCCCGCGAGGCCCAAGGCCCGGACCAGGTTGATCCCGCCCATGAGGACGACGGGCGGGCGGGCGGGGTCGAACCGGGCGA
>JBKJTM010000447.1:0-3026 GCA_046590805.1 Usitatibacter sp. | reverse complement strand
CTCGGCCGCGGGCCTGGCTCCGCCGCGGCTCCTGGGCGCGGCCGGCGTGCTCTCGGGGCCCGAGGATTATTTCCTGCGCCGCTTCGCGTTCGAGTTCTTCCCGCGGGGCACCGGCTTCCCGCCTGCCGGGAGCCTCCTGCCGGAGCCCGGGTTGCCGCTCGCGCCGCAGCCGGCCTTCTCGATCGACGACGCCGAGACCACGGAGATCGACGACGCGTTCTCGCTCCGCCGTGACGCCGACGGTCACTGGATCGTGGGCGTGCACATCGCGGCGCCCGCGCTCGCGTTTGGACGCGGCGACCCGCTCGAGGCGATCGCCCGCGAGCGCCTCTCCACGGTCTACTTTCCCGGCGGCAAGATCACCATGCTGCCCGGCGAGGCGGTGGCGCGCGCGACGCTCGCCGCGGGCGCCACGGTGCCGGTGGCCTCGCTCTACCTCACCGTCGACGCGGAGAGCATGGAAGTGAAGTCGAGCGAGTCGCGCATCGAGCGGATCGAGATCGCCGACAACCTGCGCCTCACCGAGCTCGACACGCGCCTGAACGAGGAGTCGGTCGCCGCGGGGCGCGTGGAAGGCACGCATGGCGAGGAGTTGTTCACGCTCTGGAAGCTCGCCAAGTCCCTGAAAGCCGCGCGCGGCGCGGGCGAGGAGAAGACCGACCGCCTCGACTACACCTTCCGCGTGGTCGAGGGCCGAGTCGCCATCGAGCCGCGCCGCCGCGGCACCCCGGTGGACATGCTGGTGGCGGAGCTCATGATCCACGTGAACTCCACCTGGGGGAAGCTCCTGGCCGACCGCGGCTACGACGCCATCTACCGCAACCAGAAGGGCGCCAAGACACGCATGGAAGTCGTCCCGGGCGCGCACGAGTGGCTCGGGGTCACGCACTACGCCTGGACCAGCTCGCCGCTCAGGCGCTTCACCGACCTCGCCAACCAGCGCCAGCTGGTGGCGCTCCTCGCGGGGGCCGAGCCGGCCTACTCCAAGGACGAGCTCGGCACCGCGGCGCGCGATTTCGAGGCCGCCTACGAGGCGTATGCCGAGCACCAGCGGCTGCTCGAGCGCTTCTGGTGCCTCCAGTATCTGGTCCAGGAGGGCATCGAAAGCGCCGAGGGCACCATCATCCGCGACGAGCTGGTGCGGCTGGAGGGCCTTCCCCTCGTGGTGCGCGCCATCGGGCTGCCGACCGCCGCCGCCGGGGAGCGGGTGCGCGTGGCGTTCGGCGAGATAGACCTCTGGGAGGCCCACGTTCTGGCCCGTTACGCGGGCAAGTCATCTACAATCCCCGCTCATGGCGAGCCCTGAACGAATGCGGTAACTGCCGATGCAGTTGAGGCAGCCCTCCCCCGACCCTCTCGTCTCCTTTTCAGACTTCCTGCTCGAACGCTTCGGACTCGTCGCCTCGATGCAGGTGGCGGTGGTCGGGTCGTTGGCATTCCACCTTTTCATCATCGTCGGCCTGGGCTTCAGCCTGCCGCAGATCGCCAAGTTCGACGCGCCGCACAACGTGATGGACGTGGTGCTGGTGAACGCCAAGAGCGCCCGCAAGCCCGACAAGGCCGATGCCCTTGCCCAGGCCAATCTCGATGGCGGCGGCAACACCGATCAGAAGTTGCGTGCCTCCTCGCCACTGCCGGCGGTGGACGACCGCGACCCGAGCCGCGAGCTGAAGGCCGCCGAGAACCGCATGAAGACGCTCGAGCTCGAGGCGAAGGAGCTGATGACGCGGTTGAAGTCCAAGGCGCAGGTGGCGCCGATGGAGATCGTGCCGCAGGCGACCGCGAAGGCCGACGCGGAAGCCCGCGACCTGGTCGAGAAGAGCCTGGAAATCGCGCGGCTGGAAGCGCAGATCCGCCGCGACCACCAGGCCTACCAGGAGCGGCCGAAGAAGCAGTTCATCGGTGCCCGCGCGTCCGAGTACCGCTTCGCGCAGTACGTCGACAACTGGCGCCTCAAGATCGAGCGCGTCGGCAACCTCAACTATCCCGAGGAGGCGAAAGTGCGCAAGCTCTACGGGCGCCTGCAGCTCACGGTGGGCATCAAGCCCGACGGCGAGGTCGAGTCGGTCGAGGTCAACCGCTCCTCGGGCCAGAAGGTGCTCGACCAGGCGGCGATCCGCATCGTGCGCCTCGCCTCGCCCTTCGAGCGCTTCCCGCAGAACATTCGCGTAGACACCGATATCCTTTACATCACGCGCACCTGGACTTTCACGCGCGCCGACCAGGTGACCGCCGAGTAGCAGCCTTCCCGGCGTCTTCGCAGCAAAGGGTGGTCATCGCTGAAGCAATTGCCATGTTCCGCAGTCTCTCAGCCGAGGCCGTCCTGCTAGCGTGCCGGCTTCCAGACTCGTAGCCGGGTGTGCGCGGCGATGCCCACGAAATCGTTATCGGTCGTAAGTAGCATCAGGTCGTGACGAATGCAGAGTTGAGCGAGAATCGCGTCGATCGTGCCGACTTGAATCCTGGCCCGGCGACAGCGGTTACGCAGGTGACAAACAACGTCACTTGCGTGACCGCCCCGCCTTGTAGTCGAACGAGGTGTCCCATTCAAGCTTGCCCATCAGGTCCACCAGCGACTTCTGCCTGCGGCGTGCGATGAACTCCTCGAGCGCGAGAGTCACTGCCGCCTTCTTGGTCTTCTCGCCGCTGAGCTCAAGGGCTCGCTCAATGAGCTTTGGATCCAGGGATAGATTCGTCGCCATGTGTGCCTCCTTGCACACCAATCTACACAAGAGGCGGGGCGCGGGAAATATGCAGCGCTAGACCGTGCGGGCGCGCCCGTAGAGCGCGAGCGCCTTCTCGCGCTGCGCCGCGTGGTCGACCACCGGCGCGGGGTAGTCGCGCCCGATCACGCAGCCTGCCGCCTGCTGCTCCAGGGGCGAGAGCGTCCAGGGCTCGTGGATGAACTTGCCCGGGATGTTTGCGAGCTCCGGCAGGTAGCGGCGGATGAAGCGGCCGTCGGGGTCGAACTTCCGCGACTGCGCGACCGGGTTGAAGATGCGGAAGTACGGTTGCGCGTCGCACCC
>JBKJTM010000308.1:0-6482 GCA_046590805.1 Usitatibacter sp. | reverse complement strand
GTGCCGTGCGCAGGCGGCAGACCGACGTGAGGGCGCAACCTTCGTTGCCCGGCAGGAAGCATTGCGCGGCAACGTCGCCGCCCTCGGCCAGGCGCACCACCTTGCCGATGTTGATCTGCGCGGCAGGCTTCGCCAGGCGCAACCCGCCGCCGCGCCCGCGGGTGTTCACCAGCAGCCCCTCACGCCCGAGCAGGTGAACCACCTTCACCAGGTGATGCTCCGAGATCGCGAAGGCGCTCGCGATCCCGGCGATGGTCGCGCGCCCCTCGGGCGCGGTCGCCACGTACATCAGCGCCCGCAGGCTGTAGTCGGTGAAGGTGGTGAGGCGCATGGGGCTCAGTCGTCCCCGGCCGCCGCAGTCGCATCGCCCGCGATCGCCTCGGGGCGCTCGGTCCCCGGCCGGCGCAGCAGTAGCAACGCATAGACGGCGACCAGCACCGCGCCGAGCGCGAACACGATGTCGCCCGGCACGCGCAGCCACACGAACGTCTCCATCACCCGCGAGTGCACCAGCTCCGGGGAGCGCGCGTACCAGAGGCCGGTGGTGAAGCTGTGATACGCCTGGTAGATGCCGGCCGGCAGCAGCGACATGAACACCATCATCGCCAGGCCGATGTTGAGACCCCAGTAGGCGGGCGCCAGGATGCGGTCTGCATGCCGGCTCCTCTCGTAGAGGCCACGCAGGCAGAAGAGCATCAGGCCGATGCCGAGCATGCCGTACACGCCGAAGAGCGCGGCGTGGCCGTGGGCGGGCGTCATGTTGAGGCCCTGCACGTAGTAGAGCGAGGCCGGCGGGTTGATCGCGAAGCCGAGCAGGCCCGCGCCGACCACGTTCCAGAAGGCGACCGCGATGAAGCACATGATCGCCCAGCGGTAGGCCTGGAGCCACGGCGCCGCCTTGCTGCGGTGGTAGTTCCGGTACGCCTCGACGCCGAGCAGCGACAGCGGCACCACCTCGAGCGCCGAGAACACCGCGCCGACGGCGATCACCGAAGTCGGCGTCCCGGTCCAGTAAAGATGGTGCAGCGTGCCGAGGATGCCGCCGAACAGGAACACGATCGTCTCCATCACGATGGCGCGGTTGGCGCTCGATGCGGCGACCAGGCCCAGGCGCGTGAAGAGGAGCGCGACCACGGCGGTGGCGAAGACCTCGAAGAAGCCCTCGACCCACAGGTGCACCAGCCACCACCTCCAGTACTCGACCATCGCGTAGTGCGTGTGCTGGCCCCACATGAGCGAGGCGGAGTAGAAGCCGCCGATGCAGGTGGCCGAGAGGAACACCATCGCCACCAGGCCGCGCGTCTCGGAAGGCTTCTTCAGGGCCGGCCACAGGGCGCGGCCGAGCAGCAGCAGCCAGAAGAGCAGCCCAACGAACAGCAGGATCTGCCACACCCGTCCCATGCTGGTGAATTCCAGGCCCTGGTTGCCGATCCAGAAGGCGAAGTCGAAGCCCTGGCGCTGCAGCGTGCCCAGCCAGCCGAAGGCGGTGGAGCCGACGACGATCGCCACCAGTGCGTAGAAGAGCACGTCCACGCCGAGCTTCTGGTATTTCGGCTCGTGCCCGGAGAGCAGCGGCGCGATGTAGAGGCCGGTCGCGAGCCACGCGGTCGCGATCCAGAAGATGCCCATCTGGGTGTGGATGGTGCGGCTGGTCACGTAAGGCAGCACCTCGGCGAGCGGCAGGCCGAAGAACGCATTGCCCTCCACCGCGTAGTGCGCGGTGACCACGCCCATCGCGATCTGCAGCAGCATCAGCGCGATCACGATGAAGAAGTACTTGCGCGTCGCCTTCATCGAAGGCGTGGCGACCGCGTTCACCAGCGGGTCGCGCTGCGGGATCGCCGGGTCCGGCTCCTCCGCGTGCCTGTTGTTGTACCAGATCATGCCGGCGATGCCGGCGATCAGCAGGATGATGCTGACGATGGACCACATCGCCGCGCCGCCCGTCAACGTGTTGCCGACGGCCGGCTCGTGCGGCCAGTTGCTGGTGTACGACAGGCCGGTCTCGCCGGGCCGGTCGGTTGAAGCCGCCCACGACGACCAGAAGAAGAAGCCCGAGAGCGCCTTGCGGTCGGCGGCAGCCGGCAGCAGGTTGGAGCCCATCGCGTACTTCTCGCGCAGCTCCTCGAACCCGGGGGCGTCGCCGAAGAGGAAAATGTAGTGGCGCTGCACCTCGGCGATCGCCTCCGCCCGCTCGAGGGAGACGGTCATCGTGTTGGTGGCCGGATCGTAGGTGTTCCTGCGCATCTCGTCCTTCACCACCTGGTCGACCGCGGCGCGCTCGGAGGGCGCGAGGCTCGCGTGCTGGCGCGCGTACATGAGGGAGGCGCGCATCTCGCGCAGCGCCAGCGCCTCGCGATGCAGCCAGTCCGCCGACCAGTCGGGCGCCACGTAGCTGCCGTGGCCCCAGACGGAGCCCAGCTGCTGGCCGCCCGCGGAGAGCCAGGCTCGCTGGCCTTCCTTCAGCTCGGCGGCGGTGAAGAGCGTGGCGCCGGTCGCCGTCTTCACCTCGGGATAGGGCGGCGCCGCCACGTAGATCTCGCGTCCCATCCAGCCCAATGCGGCGAACGACAACACGAAAACGACTCCGAGCCACGTCCACAGCTTTTTCGTCGGGTTCATCGATCTTTGCCCTTCTCTCTCGCGCTATCCGTTGCAGTAGGTGTAGTTTTAATCCACCTTTGAGGCCGCGACTTTGCGCGATGTCAAGGCACGTCGCCTATTGGTAGGCCACGCAGGACTCGCAGATGGTGCCGGCGACGTCCTTCTTCAGGTGCGCCTCGCGCAGCTTCACGAACGCGTCGCTGTTCCAGCCCTGCATGAACGCGACCTCGTTCAGGTCCGCCATCACCCAGCGGTCGCCGGCATCGAAGCAGCACGCCGAGAGCTTGCCGTCATGAGTGATGTGGCCCTCGGTGAACGCCGACCAGCACGGCAGGGGCTCGCGCAGCGCCCCCACCCTTCCCTGGTTGCCGGCGATCGGCCGGTAGCCCAGCTCCTCCTCCCGCGCGGTGGTCATGCTCCCCATGGAATAGAGCGGCAACCAGTAGTGCTCGTCCACGTAGGGCGTGAGGTCGTCCACCAGCGCTTCCATGCGCTCCTGCTGCTCGCCGTCGTACTGGATGCTCGAGGCGTACAGGCCGCACTTGTGCCTGCCCTTCTCGCGCACCGCGCGAGCCGCCTTGAGATTGGCGATCGAGTCGCGGTAGAGCTTCTTCTTCACTGCGGCGATCTGCACGAACTGCGCCTCGTCGGCGTTGTTCATCGAGAACTTGAGCGAGTCGAGGCCGGCGGCCATGCAGGCCTCCACCCGCTCCGGGGTGGCGAGCGAGCCGTTGGTGGTGAGGAAGGCATAGCGGATGCCGCGGCGCTTGGCGAACGCGATCGCCTCCGGCAGCCAGTCGCACATGAACGATTCGCCGATGTAGAAGAGCCCGAGCTCCTCGACGCCCGCCTCGACCATCTCGCCGACGATGCGCTCGTAGAAGGCGCGGTCCATGCCGCCGCGGTCCTTCTGCCGCAGGCGGTGGGCGCAGAAGCCGCAGCGGTAGTTGCACTGCGAGGTGAGCTCGATCTTCACCGCGCGCGGCCCGGGCAGATTCGCGGCGAGGTAGCGGTCGGGGATGCGGGTGATCGCATCGATGCGCGAGGTGATGCTGAAATCGTTCATATGAATCCGGGCTCCGGGTCGATGGGACGAATTCTGGCGGCCGCCCCGAGCGCTCCCCTTAATCAATGTCAAGGGATGGCCAACGGACTTGCTCCACAGTGCTCTCCTGACCCTTTCCCGGCCACGCCCATGCCTGATTCGCCCGCCACCGAGCTGCCCGACTGGACGCTGCGGGGCCGCAAGCTCCGCCCGGTGGTCCAGGGCGGCATGGGCATCGGCGTATCGGCTCACCGCCTGGCCGGCCACGTCGCGCGCCTGGGCGCGGTCGGCACGATCGCGAGCGTGGAACTGCGTCAGCACCACCCGGATCTGCTCGCCGCGAGCGTGGGGGTGCGCGACAAGCCCGAGCTCGACCGTTTGAACCGGATCGCGCTCGACCGCGAGGTGAAAGCGGCGCTGGTGCTGTCCGAAGGCCGCGGCGCGATCGCGGTGAACGTGATGAAGGCGGTGAGCGACCACGCCGCCCAGGTGCGCCAGGCGTGCGAATCGGGCGCGCACGCGATCGTCATGGGCGCGGGCCTGCCGCTCGACCTGCCCGAGATGGCCGCGGGGTTTCCCGATGTGGCGCTGGTCCCGATCCTGTCCGAATCGCGCGGCGTGTCGATCGTGCTGCGCAAGTGGCAGCGCAAGGGCCGGCTGCCCGACGCGCTGGTGATCGAGCACCCCGGCTTCGCCGGCGGCCACCTCGGCGCGACGCGCCTCGGCGAAGTCACCGACCCGCGCTTCGACTCGGAATGCGTACTCGCGGCCATCTTCGAGGTCTTCGATCAGCTGGGCCTCGCCCGCGAGACGATCCCGGTCGTGGTCGCCGGCGGCATCCACACCCATGAGCAGGTGCGCGCGCTGCTCGCGCACGGCGCGGCCGCCGTGCAGGTGGGCACGCCGTTCGCGGTCACCGAAGAGGGCGATGCGCACCCGGAGTTCAAGCGCGTGCTGGCGAGCGCGAAGCCCGAGGACATCGTCACCTTCATGAGCGTGGCGGGCCTGCCGGCGCGCGCCGTGCTGACGCCGTGGCTGCGCCGCTACCTGGGCCGGGAGAAGGCGCTGCAGTCGCATGCCAAGGCGGACATCCGCCGCTGCGTGCCGGGGCTGCAGTGCCTCACCGCGTGCGGCCTGCGCGACGGCATCGCCGCCGCCGGCCAGTTCTGCATCGCGACGCGGCTCGCCGAGGCGGTGCACGGCGACGTGAAAAAGGGCCTCTTCTTCCGCGGCTCCGAGCCGCTGCCGTTCGGCGAGTCCATCCGGTCGGTAGCCGACCTCCTCGCCTACCTTCTCGATGGGATCCGGGAACCGGCCTGACGCGCTCCGCTCGACCTGGTTCAAGGTCCAGCGCCGCCCTCACGATGCGACCCATGCCTGCCGTAAGACGCCTGCTCGACGCGCCGCCCAGGACCTGTGCCAATGGACGTTCCGGTTAGCCCCGCGCGCCTGCAAGTCGCATGCTCCGGCTGCGCGATGCAGCCCCTTTGCGAGGCCACCGGACCGATCCCCTGCGGCACGCCCGCGGTGGACCGCCGCCACCGCCTCCAGGGCGGGCAGCCCCTCTTCCATGCCGGCGCGCCCCAGGCCTCCCTCTATGCCGTGCGCGCGGGCTTCCTCAAGGCCACCGCGCCCGTGGGAGGCTCCGGGGAGCACATCGTGCGCTTCCTGCTGCCGGGCGATGCCGCGGGGCTCGAAGGATTCGGGCCGCGCCGCCATGCGCTGACCGCCATCGCGCTCGAGGACTCCGAGGTGTGCGAGATCCCGCTGCGCCGCGCCCGGACGCTCGCCGATTCCTTCCCTGCCGTCGCCTCGCACCTGCGCCGGCTGCTGGCGCACGAGCTCGCGCTCGCCGAAGCGCGCAGCGCCGGCATCGCGCACCTCCCGGCGCGGCTGCTGGTGTCGTCCTTCCTGCTGGACCTCGCCACCCGCTGGGGCGAACGCGGCTACTCGGCCACCACGTTCCGCTTGCCCATGCACCGGTGGGAGATCGCCGACTGCCTCGGCCTCACGGTGGAGACGGTGAGCCGCCAGCTCTCGGAATTCCGCGCCCGCCGCTGGGCGACCGTGACCGGCCGCCAGGTCGAGATCCACGACACGGCGGCCCTGCGCAGCCTGAACGCTTCAGGGCGGTGACGTCACGACGATCGCCTCGCCGTCGGCAACGAGAGCAGATAGGCGGTCACCGCGGTGCCGATGACGACCAGGGCCGCGGTGGCCACCGGATGCGCGACCACGATGATCGAGATCGCCATCGAGCCCCACATCGTCGCGATCGCCGCGATCTTGGTGCGCTTCGTGATGCCCCGCCCATCGCGAAACGCCTTGATCGGCGGACCGAGCACCGGGTGCGCGAGCAGGCGGTCGTAGGCGCGCTGCGAGCCGCGCACGTAACAGGCGGCCGCGAGCAGCAGGAAGGGCGTGGTCGGCAGCAGCGGCAGGAAGGCCCCGACGATGCCCAGCAACAGGAAGACCGAGCCGGCCACGACGAAAGCCGCCCGGGTGACGCGCGTTCGCGACATGGGCGCATTCTCGCAGAAGCGGACCGCGCTACTCACGCCGCTGCGCCCACAGGCTCACCAGGCCCAGCGCGAGCGCGCACGCGATCATCGCGTGCGGCCAGCCTATCGCCAGCGGGCGGGCCCCCCGCGCGGCGACGAGGGCGAGGCCGAGGGCGAACTGCGCGACCGTGAGTAGGGCGACCGACGCCGCGAGCGCCCGGCGCTTGCGCCCGCGCCACGCCGCCGCGAGCGCGAGGCCCGCGGCGATGCGCGGCACGCGTGCGTTCGGCCCGCTGCACCTGCTGCTCGCCGCGATCTTCGCGGGCCTCGCG
>JBKJTM010000136.1:0-9835 GCA_046590805.1 Usitatibacter sp. | reverse complement strand
TCGTCCCCGCCTGAAACCAGGGACGGACCCGGATTTCGGAGCAACATCTCAGGCATTTCCCAGCGGTCTATGCGAAATCCGGGTCCGTCCCTGGTTTCAGGCGGGGACGACGGGGATCTTGCCGATCCTCGCGCGCCACTGCGCGGGTCCGGTCTTGTGGACCGCGTCGCCGGTGGAGTCCACCGCCACGATCACCGGCATGTCGCGCACCTCGAACTCGCGGATGGCTTCCATGCCCAGGTCCTCGAAAGCGACCATGCGCGAGGCACGGATCGATTTCGAGACGAGATAAGCCGCGCCGCCGACGGCGATGCAGTACACCGCGCCATGCTTCTTGATGGATTCGATCGCGATCGGGCCGCGCTCGCTTTTTCCCACCATGCCGATGAGACCGGTCCTCGCCAGCACCGGCTCGACGAACTTGTCCATGCGCGAGCTGGTGGTCGGACCCGCCGGCCCCACGACCTCGTCGCGCACCGCGTCGACCGGGCCGGTGTAGTAGATGAAGCGGTTGGCGAGATCGACGGGCAGCTTCTCGCCGCGCGCCATCATGTCGACCATGCGCTTGTGCGCGGCATCGCGGCCGGTGAGGAGCTTGCCGGAAAGGAGCAACCGCTCGCCCGCCTTCCAAGTAGCTATGTCGGCCTTGGTGAGCTTGTCGAGATCGACGCGCCGGCTGGTCGAGAGGTCCAGCTCCAGCCGCGGCCAGTCCGCGAGCGACGGCGGATCGAGCTGCGCCGGGCCGCTGCCATCGAGCGTGAAGTGAATATGGCGCGTCGCCGCGCAGTTGGGCAGGAGTGCCACGGGCTTGGAGGCCGCGTGGGTCGGATAGTCGGTGACCTTGACGTCGAGTACCGTGGATAGCCCCCCGAGACCCTGGGCGCCGATGCCGAGCGCGTTCACCTTCTCGAACAGCTCCAGGCGCAGCTCCTCGGCGCGATTCGAAGCGCCGCGCGCCTGGAGCTCGTGGATGTTCATCGGCTCCATCATCGCCCACTTGGCCATCAGCATCGCCTTCTCGGGCGAGCCGCCGATGCCGAGGGAGAGCATGCCGGGCGGGCACCAGTCCGCGCCCATGGTGGGGACGATGGCGAGCACCCAGTCGACGATGGAGTCCGAGGGCAGCAGCATCGCGAACTTGGACTTGTTCTCCGAGCCGCCGCCCTTGGCGGCGACGGTCACCTCGACCTTGTCGCCGGGGACGAGCTCGACGTGCGTGACCGCGGGCGTGTTGTCGCCGGTGCTCTTCCTCTTGCCATCGGGATCCGCGAGCATCGAGGCGCGCAGCGGGTTGTCCTTGTCAGTGTAGGCGCGGCGTACGCCCTCGTTCACCAGCTCCGCGAGCGACATCTTCGTGTCCCAGCGGACATCCATGCCGACCTTGATGAAGGCGATCGAGATGCCGGTGTCCTGGCAGATGGGGCGGTGGCCCTCGGCGGCCATGCGCGAGTTCACCAGGATCTGCGCCATCGCGTCCTTGGCCGCCGGCGATTCCTCGCGCTGGTAGGCGGCCCACAGGTCGCGGATGTAGTCGGCGGGGTGGTAGTAGCTGATGAACTGGAAGGCGTCGGCGACCGACTGGATGAAGTCTTCCTCGCGAATGACGGTCATGGGTAGTCGTGCTTGGTGGCACCGGTCGGACCATGGGGCATGAGCCGATCCGACGCGGCGATCGCCATGGCGGAAAGCAGGAACGTGATGTGGATCGCGGTCTGCGCGATCAGCGCCTTCTCGCTGTAGAGGTCGGCGTTGATGAAGGTCTTGAGGAGGTGGATCGAGGAGATGCCGATGATCGCGGTGGCGAGCTTCACCTTGAGCACCGAGGCGTTCACCGTCGAGAGCCACTCGGGCTGGTCGGGATGGCCCTGCAGGTTCATGCGCGAGACGAAGGTCTCGTAGCCGCCGACGATCACCATGATCAGCAGGTTGGAGATCATCACCACGTCGATCAACCCCAGCACCACCAGCATGATCACCGTCTCGTTCAGCTTGGTGGGGCGGGCGGCGGTATCCGATGCGATCGTCACCGCGTCGAGGATGTGGGCGAGGGCATCGGTATTGCCGAAGGCCGCCAGCACCAGGAAGTAGAGCTCCTGCCAGAAAAGCCAGACGTAGATGCCCTGCGCGACGATGAGGCCGAGGTACAGCGGCAGCTGCAGCCAGCGGCTCATGAAGATGAGGTTGGGGAGCGGCTTCAGGGGCCGCATCTTGCTGCCTTCGTCCATGGGGGGTTCCTGCGAGGGGTTCAGGTGCCGGAGCGCGCGATCGCGATCCGCGGGGTGATCTCGCGACGGAGAATTTTACCATTGCGCGTCCGCGGGAAATCTTTCGCCAGGTACACGGCCTTCGGGGCCTTGTAGGCGGCCAGATGCTCGCGGCCGAACGCGACCAGGTCATCGGGCGTGACGCGCGCATCGGGCTGCGCGATCACGTAGGCCACGACGATGCGTTTGTCGGCGCCCGCGTCCTCGGCGATGCACGCGCAGTCGGCGACCGCGGGGTGGCTCTTCAGCACGCGCTCAACCTCGTAAGGCGAGACGCGGTAGCCGAAGCTCTTGATGATGTCGTCGCGCCGGCCGAGGAACCAGAGGTAGCCATCCTCGTCGTAGCGCGCGTAGTCGCCGGTGAGGAACCAGCCGCCGCGCTTCACCTGCGCGGTTTCCTCAGGAAGTTGCCAGTACGCGAGGAAGAGCCCGGGGTCGTCGGCAGGGACGGCGATCATCCCCTCGTCTCCGGCCGCGACCTCGGCGAGCGACTCGGGATCGAGGAGCCTCACGCCATGGCCCGGCTGCGGAAAGCCCGCGCTACCCGGGCGAATGGGACGCAGCTTGCTCTGCGAAAGGTAATAGCTGAACTCGCTCATCCCAACCGCCTCGTAGATGTCGAGGCCGAAGCGCGCTTTCCACTGCCCGAACACCTCGTCGGAGAGGTGCTCGCCGGCGCTCATGCAGTGGCGCAGCCGCGGCACCTGCTCCTTGCCGGCGTCGGTCTTCTGCAGGATCTGGCGGTAGATCGTCGGCACGCCGATGAAGATCGTGGCGCCATGCTTGGCGATGAGACGCGGCCAGGTGGCGGCATCGTTGCGCCCCTCGTGCGCGATCACCGTCTTGCCGCGGTAGAACGGGTCCATCAGCGCCGAGCCGAGGACGTAGGTCCAGTTGAACTTGCCCGAGTGGACGATGCGATCCGGCGATTCCGGGCCCCCATCGTCCGGCGCGAAGTCGAACCAGTAGGTCGAGGCGGGCGCGCGGCCGACGAGCGAGCGATGGGCGTGCAACACCCCCTTGGGGAATCCGGTCGTGCCCGAGGTGTAGACGAGATACGCGGGGTCGTCGGCGCGGGTCGCCTCCGCGGGTTCGAGGGATTCCGCTGCCCCGAGCTCGGCCTCCAGGTCGCGGCAGGCGATCCCGTCGATGGCGGCGATGTCGCCCCGCCCGGAAAGGAGCGCGAGCCGCAGCCGTCCCTTGCCGGCGAGCGCGGGGCCCATCGCCCGCCACGCCGCCTTGTCGATCACGATCGCCGCCGCGGCCGAATCCCTGGCGAGGTACTCGACCTCCTCGGCGGTGAGCAGCGTCGAGGTCGGCACGGCGATGGCGCCGCGCTTCATCGCGCCGAGGAACGCGGTCGGGTAGTCGATCGAGTTCGGCAGCCGCACCAGCACCCGGTCGCCGCGGCCGATTCCGTGGATTCGCAGCACTTGCGCGAAGCGGCTGGTGCGGTCCGCGAGCTCGCGGTAGGTGATCGACGAGGTGCCGAGCGCGTCGTCCTCGACGATCATCGCCACGCGCTCGGCCACGGCGGTCCCGAGGTGCGCGTCGGTGCAGGCGACGCCGATGTTGAGGGTCGCGGGCAACTGCCACTGCCACGGCGGAAAGGGAGGGAACGCGGCCATGCGGTATTAGAGCCGAACCCGGCGTGGCGCGGGTGTGGCCGCGTGGAGGTAACATGACCGGTCCGGAATTCGCCAGGAGGTTCCCGTGTCGAACACCCAGAACGCGCAGGAGCGGTTGATGGAGGATTTCACCACGGTGGTCGCCGATACCGAGCGGCTGCTGAAGACGCTCGCCGGCGCCACCGGCGAGAAGGCGCAAGGGATCCGCGCCGACATCGAGCGCAACGTGGAAGTCGCGCGGGCGCGCCTCGCGCAGATCGAGAAAGCGGCCGTCGAGCGCGGGCGGGCGGCGGCGCAGGCGACCGACGAGTATGTCCATGAGCATCCGTGGCAGTCGGTCATGGCGGCATCGGCGGTAGCGGCGATCGCGGGCATGGTCGTGGGGTTGCTGATTTCGAGGAGGTAGCCGTGGAAGAAGCCTCGCAAGGCCGGGGCCTCTTCGCCTCGGCGCGCGCACTGGGCGCGACGCTTCTGGATATCGCGAGCACCCGTGCGGAGCTGGCGCTGATCGAGCTGAAGGAGGAGGGCGAGCGGCGCAAGGTGATGGTGGCGTGGCTCGCGGCGGCGGGCTTCTGCCTCGCGCTCGGCATCGTGTTCGCCTCGGTGTTCGTCATCGCCTGGTTCTGGGACACGCATCGCCTCGCCGCCATCGCCGCCACGAGCCTTTTCTACCTCGGCGCCGCGGCGGCGGCGTTCGCGCACGTGTCGGCGCGGATGCGCGCGAGCCCTGCGCCGTTCGAGGCCACGCTGCGCGAGCTTGCCGCGGATCGCGAAGCGCTGCGGGGATCCCATGACTAGCCGCCGCCATGCGGACGCGGCGCGCAAGCGCATCCTCGTCGCCCGCGGCGGGTTGCAGCGCGTTGCGCTGCGTTCCAGCATCGACGGGCTGCAACAGGGCATGCGCCCGGCCGCGCTGCTGTCGTCGGTGGTGGGCGCGCCCGGCGTGGGTTCGATGCTCTTCGGTCTCGCCACGCGACTGGGTGGCGGAACGCGGGTGGGCCGGATGCTGCGCTTCCTCGGCGCCGCGTTCGCCATCGGTGGGCTGGTGAGAGCCGCGCTCGCGCGCCGTCATTAGACCCATAAATACGGTAATATGGGTCAATGAAGACGACCATTGAAATTCCCGATCCGCTGTTCCGCAAGGCCAAGTCGAAAGCCGCCGAGAACGGTCAGACGCTCAAGGATCTGGTGACTGAAGCGTTGCAGGAAAAGCTTGGTGCGAGGAGGGGTGCCGCGCCGTCCGGCGAGCCCCCATGGATGGAAGGATTCGGAAAGCTGCGACGGCTGCGCCACGAGACGAAGCGCATCCAGGCGAGGATCGACGAGCAATTCGAGGCCATCGAACCGGAGGATCGCGCGTGATCCTGGACACCAACGCTCTGTCGGCGTTCGCGGATGGGGACCCAGGTGTCGGGGAGATCTTGCGTCGTCAGGCGCGCGCCGCGATTCCAGTCATCGTGCTGGGCGAATTCCGCTATGGGATCGCGAGCTCCCGACACCGCCCGAAGTATGAAGCATGGCTTGATTCGCAGTTGCCGCACTTCGATGTTCTGCCGGTCACGGAAGACACGGCTCGCTCATACGCCGCGGTTCGGATCGCCATCAAGCGCTCGGGGCGCCCGATCCCGGCCAACGACGCATGGATCGCGGCTCTTGCGCTGCAGCATGGGCTGCACGTGCTCAGCCGCGATCAACACTTCGACGCTGTGCCCGATCTCACGCGAGAAGACTGGTAGTGATTTTGGGGTTTCTAAAGGATGACGCCATAGGGCCAGTTCTCCCGGACGACCTGCTCGGGTAGCTTCCTCAGCACCTCCACCGCGAACGCCGTGTCGGCATCAGCAAGCGCGTGCAGCGCATGCGCCTTGAGGAGCGTCTGCAGCGCCTTGCCGAACATCGGCGGATCGAGCATCTCGCCGTCGAACTTGATGGCACCCCCGAGGAGGGCATCGGCCTCGATCGCCGCCTTGAGGATCGCGATCTTGGTCTTGATCTCCGTAGGCGATGGCGTGAATGCCACCTTGCACGGGTGGATGTGCGAGGGATGGATCACCTGCTTTCCGGAAAGCCCCATCGCGGCCTCCTCGACGGCGTGCCGGTAGACCACGCCCGACTCCTCGTCGCCGTGCAGATCCAGCCAGCGACGGACATCGTGGGGCTCGACGAACTCCTCCGGCATCGTCGAGGTGCCGATCAGGGTCTCCACCGCGCCGATCACGCCCTTGCCGGCGATGCGCGCCTCGAAGAGGATGTCGTGCAGGTAGAACTTGAGCTCCTCGGTCCAGTTGCGCGGCGTGATCTGGATGCCCATCGCCTTGGAGAAGTCGTGGATGCCGAACACCACGTGCTTCACCGTCGAGTACTGCATCAGGTCGGGCGCGATCTTGAGCGACTTGGGATGCTCGATGATCGGCTGGATGGTCATGCGGTGGTTCAGGCCCACCAGCACCGCCGAGAGGTCGCGGATCTCCGGGGCTCCGTAGGCTTCCCCCGCCTTGGCGAGCATCACCACGTCGAAGTGGTCGGCCAGGTCGCGCACCAGCTTGAGATCGAGCTCGTACTCGTCGGTGCGGAAGGGATTGATGCGCACCGCGACCTGCACCTCCTTCTTGCGCGGCAGCTTCGGCAGCTCGCGGCGCAGCAGCTCGCGGCTCATCTCCTTCTGCCGGCAGCCGTCCTCGAGGTCGAAGAGGAGCGTGTGCGCGGTGGTGTTCCAGCCGTGCTTGCGGAAGCGCTGCGCCGCCTGCTCCAGGTCCTCGTAGATGCCGAGCGAGGGCGCGTACTTGACCGGCGGGTAGTAGATCTGGATGCCGGGCCAGTAGTCGCCGAGGATATCGGTGGAGGGCGCGGATTGCGGAGCGGGTGCGGGGGAGTCGGGAAGGACGGTTGCCATGGCCCAAGCTAGCACCTCCCGTCGCGGAGCGTCAAAACGCGCCCAGCCTCGCTTATCCCGCGATGCGTTCGCGTCCTGCACTAGCCTACGTAATCCAGGGCCGACGGGCTCATCGATCGCCTCACGCGGCATGCGCGGCCGACCTTCGAGGCGGTTGGACGAAAATCATGCGATGCTATACTTGTATAGCAACCGCCTTTTCAGGAGATGACATGCTTGCGATCCGCCTTCCCGAAGCCGTCGAAAAGCGGCTGAACAATCTGGCCCAGGAAACGGGCCGCACCAAAACCGCGCTTGCCCGTGAGGCCATCGCCGAATACATCGACGATCTGGAGGACTACTACCTCGCCGAGGCGCGCGCGCGTCGCAATCGCAAAACAATTCCGCTGGCCGAGGTGGATAAGAAGCTTGGCCTTTGAGATCGAGTTCGATCCTGATGCGGTCAGAGATCTCAAGAAACTGGATCGACCGCTGCAGCAAAGGCTGATCGAATTTCTGAGGCAGAGGGTTGCGCCGTTGAAGAATCCGCGCGAAATCGGCGAAGCACTGGCGGGCGCAAAACTCGGCAACTACTGGAAGTATCGAGTGGGTGACTGGCGCATTGTCTGCGATATTCAGGATCGTCGTATTGTCGTGCGCGTGCTCAGAGTCGGCAACCGCCGCGACATCTATCGCTGAACATTGCACCGATTCGCCGTCGCCGAGGATGTCGGTCGAACTCGTGGCGGGTGCGCCGAAGACCGGGGAGGGGGCGTGGATGGCGTTCACGCTAGCATGGACTGTGCCAACGCGATTCCGGCCCCCCCGTCCGGCGAGGCTCGTGGCCCCGGCAGCGAAAGAGCGCATGCCGCCCATGCGATTTCGAAAGGCCTTGTGTTTGACTGGCCCTGCCCACGGCGTATACCTTGGGGCGGCGAAGGACTCACAAGAAAATCAACGGAGGAGACGGCAATGAGAAATCGCACAGGCGTGGCGGCGACGGTATTTGCATTGATTGCCGGATTGGCTCTTGCGATGCCGGCTGCGGCTCAGCAGCCGAAAAAGATCAAGGTCGGCACCTTCAAGCTGGTCCACATGATGGCGCCCGTCTTCTACGAGCGCTTCCTGCCGAAGGACATCCAGGTCGAGCTCGTCTACTTCGCCTCCAGCCTCGACATCGAGAAGGCCGTCGTCAACGGCAACATCGAGTTTGGCGAGTACGGCACGACGGCAGCTCTCATCGCCGGGTCCCAGGGCGATCCGCAGGTGCTCATCGGCGACGCGGCGCGCAAGGGCGCGGCGATCGTCGTGAAGAAGGACTCGAGCATCAAGACCGTCGCGGACCTGCGCGGCAAGAAGATCGCCAACTTCCCCGGCGCCCTGCAGGACGTGTTGCTGCGCGCGACGCTCCAGAAGGCAGGGCTCGATCCCAATAAGGACGTGCAGCTCATCAAGGTCACCTGGGCCGAGATGCCGATCGCGCTCCAGCGCGGCGACGTCGACGCCTACTCCGGGTCCGAGCCGCATCCCACGATCGCCGTCTCGGAAGGCTACGGCCGCGTCCTCCTCTACCCCTACGACACGCCCATCGGCAGCCTGAACAGCGCGCTCGCCACCAGCAAGACCATGGTGGAAAAGAACCCGCAGATCGTGCAGGCCGTCGTGTGCGCGCAGAAGGCGGCCTACGAATACATGATGAAGAACCAGGACGAATGGGTGGATACCGGGCGCAAGCTCTTCGGCTTCGACCCCAAGGTGACCAAGGCGTCGCTGGCGAACGTCGGCATCGGCTGGGAGCTTTCCGACGAGTACGTCGCGAGCTTCAAGGCGATGGGCAAGGCGTTGCTCGAGCTGAAGATCATCGAGCGCGAGCCCGATTACGCCGCGATGATCGACCAGCGCTTCTACAAGGTCGCCAAGGCCGGGGGATGCAAGTAGCTTCCACGCAAGTCCCCGGCCGCGCGCCCGCGCCGCCGGCGTCGCTGGCGAAAACCCTGCTGCGGTTCGCGGGCCGCGTGGCGCTCGCGCTCGCGCTGCCGGCGGTGATCGTCGCGGGGTGGCAGGCGGCCGTGATGAGCGGCGCCCTGCCTCCGAGGATGATGCCGTCGCCGCTCACGGTGGCCGCCACCGCCTACGACTTCATTCTCGGCAACCCCAACTCCCCACAGGCCTACGCCTTCAGCGGCAGCTTCCTCAAGCACGCGTGGGTGAGCACGATGCGAGTGCTGCACGGGTTCTCCCTGGCGGTTCTCGCGGGTGTCACGTTGGGCCTCCTCCTCGGCATGAGCCGGACCCTCGAGCGCTTCGTGGATCCCGTGCTGCAAGTGATCCGCCCCATTCCGATCACGGCCTGGCTGCCGCTTTCGATCATGTGGTTCGGCCTCGGCCACAAGGCCACGATCTTCCTCATCTTCCTCGGCGCCTTCTTCCCGATCCTCATCAACACCACGACGGGCGTGAAGATCGTCGACCGGCGCCTCATCGAAGCCGCGCAGATGCTCGGCACGAGCAACCGGCAGCTCTTCTACCGCGTCTTCCTTCCTGCCTCGCTTCCGTCGATCCTCGCGGGCCTGCGCGTCGGCCTCGGCTTCGCATGGGTGTGCCTCGTGGTGGGCGAGATGACGGGCGTGGGCACGGGGCTCGGCTCCGCCATCGCGGATGCGCGCGAGCTCTTCCGGATCGACCTGATCATCGTGGGCATGCTCCTCATCGGCTTCATCGGATACGCCTCCGACCTCCTCGTGGTCTACGGTTTCAGGCGCGCCCTGCGCTGGTCGCCGGACCTCTTCCGCTGATGGCCGAGCCGAAAGTCACCGTACGCGGGTTGTCGAAGGTGTTCGCGCAGGACGGCGCGGCGAAGTTCACCGAGGCGCTGCGCGACGTCTCGCTCACCATCGGGCCGCACGAGATCGTGTGCCTCCTCGGCCCTTCGGGATGCGGCAAGTCCACGGTGCTGCGCGTGGTGGCCGGCTTCGAGCAGGCGACCGCGGGAGCGGTCCTCGTCGACGGGCGCGCGGTGCAGGGCCCCGGGCCGGACCGCGGCGTCGTATTCCAGGAACAGGCGCTGTTCC
>JBKJTM010000529.1:0-3387 GCA_046590805.1 Usitatibacter sp. | reverse complement strand
CTCGCCGAGTTTCTGCGCCACGATGCGGGCGACGATATCGGTGGAGCCGCCGGGGGCGAAGCCCACGATCAGCTTCACGGGCTTGTTCGGGTAGGCCGGCTGCTGCGCCGAGGCCGCCAGCGGCGCGAGCAGCGCGCAAAGGCCGATTCCGGCCAGGGTCCGCATTTTCATGGTTTTTTCTCCTCTGTTTTGTTGTCCTGCCAAGCCTCTATTCTAGGCCGCAGCGGCTCCCGGGCAGCGTACCCCCGCGATGGAGCGTTTTGACCCTCAGTCCAGCCCGCGGCGCATCACCCGCTCGTCTTCGTCCATCTCGCCGGTGTACGCGAACCCGAGGCGCTCGTAGAAAGGACCCGGCCCGCCCGCGGCATCGACGCAGCTGGTGTAGAGCTCGATCGCGCCGGGCCGGCCGCGCACGTGCGCGAGCACCGCCTCGATCGCCTCGCGCCCGTAGCCTTTCCGCTGGAAGCGATGGTCGATCATCAAGCGCCACAGCGTGTAGCGGGGGACCGCGGGGTTGTCGTCGAGCATCACGAAGCCCACCGGCTGTTCGCCGTCGTAGATGGCGCGGAACCACGCGACCCCGGAATCGAAATGCGCCTGTGCGATCGAGACCGCGTTGCTGGCGACGAACTTCTCCTGCCCTTCGGCCACCTTGAGCCGCAGGATCTCGCGCAGGTTCTGCTTCGTCACTTCCTTCAGGGTCACGGGCATCTCGCGCGCCTCCGGCGTTGGGAGCGCGAAGTATACTGACGCATCGTTTCGACAGGGGTTTCCATGTCCGTCCATGCGCTGGCCCCCGACCGCGCTGTCGATCCCGTCTCGCAGGCGAAGATCGACCTTGCCGCGGCCCATCGCCTCGCCGTGCTGCACGAGCTGGAGGAGGGCATCGACAACCATTTCACCGTGACCGTGCCGGGGCACGACGACCGCTACCTGATCCTTCCCTTCGGCCTGCACTGGTCCGAGGCGCGCGTGAGCGACATGATCGTCTTCGACGAGGCCGGCCGCACGCTCGAAGGCGAGGGCGTGGTCGAGCTGTCCGCGCAGTGCATCCATACGCCGATCCATCGCGTGAGCGGCAAGCGCGTCGTGCTGCACACGCACCAGACATGGGCCGTGGCGCTCAACATGCTGGCCGACAATCGCCTCCTGCCCGCCAACCAGACGGCCGCTTTCTTCCACGGCACGATCGCGTACGACGACTATTACGCCGGCACCGCGGACACGCTGCAGGAAGGCGAGCGCCTCGCGCGCCTCCTCGGCGACAAGCACATCGTGTTCATGAAGAACCACGGCATCCTGGTGACCGGCGACACCGTGGCGCAGGCCTATCGACGCCTCTACAAGCTCGAGCGGGTGTGCCGCACCCAGGTGCTGGCGCTCTCCACCGGCAGGCCGCTCGAGATCCTGTCGGAAGAGATCGTCGCCCGGGTCCAGGCGCCGGCGCCCGACGATCGCCATTCGCGTACCGAGCGCGAGCGCCTCTACTTCGAGGCGATGATGCGGGTGCTCGACCGCGAGAACCCCGGCTACCGGGACTAGCTCTACCAGACCTGCTGGCGCCGGGGCAGCATCCTCTACGCGGTGACCGCCGCCGCCGCGCCGCTCCTGGAAACCAGGTCGCGCAGTACGAAGGGAAGGATCCCGCCGTGGAGGTAGTAGTCGACCTCGATCGGCGTATCGATGCGCAGCAGCACCGGCACCTCCTTTACCGTGCCGTCCCTGCGACGGATCACCAGCGTCACGTCCATCTGCGGGCGGATGCCGTTCTCCACGCCGGTCACGTCGAAGGTTTCCTCGCCGGTGATGCCGAGCGTCTGCGCCGAGTCCAGGCCCTTGAACTGCAGCGGCAGCACACCCATGCCGACCAGGTTCGAGCGGTGGATGCGCTCGTAGGAGCGGACCACGACCGCCTTCACGCCGAGGAGCGCGGTGCCCTTGGCGGCCCAGTCGCGCGAGGAGCCCGAGCCGTATTCCTCGCCGCCGAAGACCACGGTGGGCGTGCCCTGGGCGATGTACTTCATCGCCGCGTCGTAGATGAACATCTGCTCGCCGCCGGGCTGGAAGAGCGTGACGCCGCCCTCGACGCGCGAGCCGTCGGCTTTCAGCGGCAGCATCAGGTTCTTGATGCGCACATTGGCGAACGTTCCGCGCATCATCACCTCGTGGTTGCCGCGGCGCGCGCCATAGCTGTTGAAGTCGACCTTCGGCACGCCGTTGGCGATCAGGTACTGCCCCGCGGGCGAGGTGTCCTTGATCGACCCGGCCGGTGAGATGTGGTCGGTGGTGACCGAGTCGCCGAGCACGGCGAGCGCCTTGGCTCCCCTCACGTCGTGCGCCCTGCCGGCACTCATGCCGAAGTTCGCGAAGAACGGCGGCTCGGCGATGTAGGTGGACTTGGGCCAGTTGTAGACCTGCCCGGTGGTGCCGGGAAACGCGGCCCACATCGGGTTGTCCTTGGTGAGATCGGAGTAGAGCGCGGTGAAGGTCTGCGGGTTGCGTGCGTGGCGGAGCATGTCGTTGATCTCCGTCGTCGTCGGCCACACGTCCTTCAGGAACACTGGGCCGTCCTTGCCTTGCCCGAGCGGCTCGGTCTCCAGGTCCTTCAGCACCGTGCCCGCGATCGCGTAGGCGACCACCAGCGGCGGGGAAGCGAGGAAGTTGGCGCGCAGGTTCGGATGGATGCGCGCCTCGAAGTTGCGGTTGCCCGAAAGGACCGCGGCGCAGACCAGGTCGTTGTCGACGATCGCCTGGTCGATGGGCTCGGCGAGCGGGCCGGCATTGCCGATGCAAGTAGTGCAGCCGTAGCCCGAGACGTAGAAGTTGAGCCGCTCGAGGTAGGTGAGCAGCCCGGCCGCCTTGAGGTACTCGGTCACCACGCGCGATCCCGGCGCGAGCGAGGTCTTGATGTGGGGCTTGACCGTGAGGCCCTTCTCGACCGCCTTCTTCGCGAGCAGGCCCGCGGCGATGAGCACGCTCGGATTGGAGGTGTTGGTGCACGAGGTGATCGCGGCGATGAGCACGTCGCCCGAGCCCAGATCCACGCCGTCCTTCGTCGTCACGCGCTTCGGCAGGTCCTCGGGCTTCTTGGCGAAGCCGTTGTTGGCCACCGGCTGGCAGAAGAGCTCGGCGAACTTGCTCTTCATCTTGCCGAGCTCGATGCGGTCCTGCGGCCGCTTGGGCCCCGCGAGCGAGGTGCGCACGGTGTCCAGGTCGAGCTCGAACGTCTCGGTGTAGTCGATCTCGCCCACCTTCGAGACGCCGAAAAGTTCCTGGGCGCGGAAGTACGCCTCGAGCGCCGACACCTCGTCCGCGCTGCGGCCGGTATAGCGGTAGTAGTCGATGGTCTTCTCGTCCACCGGGAAGAAGCCCATGGTCGCGCCGTAC
>JBKJTM010000376.1:0-5065 GCA_046590805.1 Usitatibacter sp. | reverse complement strand
CCTGGACCGGCTGGGTTTCGACAAGGTGCAGGTGAAGCCGTCGCGTGAGGAGTGCCTGCCCGCGACGCGCCTCGACCCCGAGCATCCGTGGGTGCGATGGGCCGCGGCCTCGCTCGAGCGCACCACGGGCGAGAAGCCCGCGATCCTGCCGAACCTGGGCGGCTCACTGCCGAACGACGTCTTTGCGGAAACGCTCGGGCTGCCGACGGTGTGGGTGCCGCACTCCTATGCGTCGTGCTCGCAACACGCGCCGAACGAACATCTGCTGGTGCCGGTCGTGAAAGAGGGACTGCGCATCATGACCGGGCTTTTCTGGGATCTCGGGCAGCCTGGAGCTGCACCGAGGCGGGCCTCCTGACATCGCCCACATGGACTTGGCCCTCAAGGTCTATGTAGCGCTCTGGGGAACCGCCTGCCTGGCCGCACTGGCGTTGTACCTCGCTCGTCGCGACAAGTACGTAGTTTCGCAGCGGGCCTACTGGCACTGCGCGCCGACGCAATCCTCGGTGCTGCGAATCGCAGCCTGGGGAGCTGTCTTCGCGATCCTGGCGATTGCTGCAGTACTGATTTTCCTCATATAGTCCGATCCACTTCGACCCGACCCGGAGAAGAGACATGGCGAACAGCAAAGTAATTGCAGTGGTAGGCGCCACGGGCGCCCAGGGCGGCGGCCTCGCGCGCGCCATCCTGCAGGACCCGGCCGGCGGCTTCGCGGTTCGCGCGATCACCCGCAAGGCCGACTCCGACAAAGCGAAGGCTCTCGCGAAGCTGGGCGCCGAGGTGGTGGAAGCCGACCTCGACGATGCGGCGAGCGTGAAGGATGCCTTCGCCGGTGCGTACGGCGCTTTCTGCGTGACCAACTTCTGGGAGCACTTCTCGCCGGAGAAGGAACAGGCCCAGGCACACAACATGGCCGAGGCGGCACGCGCGACAGGCTTGAAGCACGTCATCTGGTCCACGCTCGAGGACACCCGCCGCTGGGTGCCGCTCGCGGACAACCGCATGCCCACCCTCGGCGGCAAGTGGAAGGTGCCGCACTTCGACGGCAAGGGCGAGATCGACCCCATCTGGAAGGACCTCGGCGTTCCCACGACGCTGCTGCTCACCTCGTTCTATTGGGACAACTTCATCCACTTCGGCATGGGGCCGAAGGCGGGACCCGACGGCAACCTCGCGATCGCGCTGCCGATGGGCGACCGGAAGCTTCCCGGCATCGCCGCGGCCGACATCGGCGCCTGCGCGTACGGGATCTTCAAGGCGGGCAACGAGTACATCGGCAAGACGGTCGGCATCGCGGGCGAGCACCTCTCCGGTGCGGAAATGGCCGCGGCCTTCTCGAAGGCGCTGGGGAAAAAGGTGGTGTACGCCGAGGTGACGCCGGAGGCCTATCGCGCGTTCGGCTTCCCGGGCGCCGACGACCTGGGAAACATGTTCCAGTTCAAGCGCGACTTCAACGAGGACTTCCGCGCGGCGAGGAGCGTGCAGGAGTCGCGGCAGCTGAACCCGAAGCTCGCCTCCTTCGGGCAGTGGGTGACGGCACACGCCAGGGAAATTCCGGCCGCCTAGCGGCACCTGATTAATATTCTCTTGCCGAGCGGGAGCAAGGATGCCTATCCTGCTGAGGCGCTACATCGCTCGCTGCAACCGTACGCCTATCGACTCCGCCCTGAACTATCGCTCACCCATTTGACTACGAGCGAACTAACGCATGAAACTGGGGGACTTATGTATTGCCAAATCGTTACACGCCAATCACTGAGAGGTGCGCTGATTTCCGGGCTGCTTGTTGCCGGCTCATTTGTAGTAACTCCGGTGTCGGGACAGGAACCGCCACTGACGCGGACCACCAAGGATTCTCAGCTCAAATGGGGACCTTGCCCCGCGTTCCTGCCGAAGGGATGCGAGATTGCGGTTCTTCACGGCGACCCCGCCAAGAATAACGCCGACATCTTCTTCAAGCTGCCCGCCAATTCCGTCGTTCCGCGCCACTCGCACACCTCGGCGGAACGCATGGTGCTGGTATCGGGAGAGCTTCACGTCACCTATGACGGGCACAAGCCTGTGGTGCTCAAGCCTGGCACCTATGCGTACGGCCCCGCCAAGCTGCCGCACAAAGCGGAATGCAAGAAGGGTGGCGCGTGCGTTCTGTTCATCGCGTTTGAGTCACCAGTGGACGCAATGGCGAGCGAGGACATACCGAAGAAATGACATTGAAACTGCGTTTGATGTCATTCGTCGGCACCCGCTTCTGGTAGCAGCTCGGGCAAGAGGGCAACCGTCCCTCCGGACGAAGCTATCCTGACACGCATCCCTCGCCGCAGAAGGCCGCCGGATCCTGATGATCGAGCTCGAAGGCCCGCTTTTCTTCGCCTCTGCGGAGCAACTGCACAACCTGATCGATACCGCGATTGGGGAGAACGCGCGCTACGTGATCCTGCGCGGCACGGCGAGCGTGCGCATCAAGCTGCCCACCGGCGACCGGCGGTTGATCACGTTTCCCCCCTGGAGGCAGCATGCAGCGTAATGAGGCAGAACGGCGGCGGGAGCCGAGGCGCAAGACGGAGCGCGAGGGAGCGCAAGCAGCGGGCGGCCAGGCGCGCACCGAGGAAGATGGCGACGAGGCCGCCCAGGATTCGAATGCCACCCCCAGCTTCCTGACGGCACACGAATTGCAGGCGTGGGATCCCGCCAAGAGCGTGGAGCGAAGAGAGATCGCCGCGGATCGCAGGCGGTCCTCGGACGCGCCGCGCACGGTGCACAAGCAGGAGTAGCAGGCGGAAGCAAGGGTATAGTCGCGCCGATATCCACCTCGCCGCAGGCCCGCCATGCTCCGCATCCTGGTCCTCGCCCTCTCGCTCGCCGCCGCGCCGGCCCTCGCCCAGGGCTTCCTGGAGAAGTGGGCGGACGACCTCGCCAATCGAGAGATGGAGAAGGCGAAAAAGGAAAAACTGGAGACTGCGATCAAGGGCCGCGACCCCAAGGCGCGGCTGGAGGCGGTCGAGGGGCTTTCGTACACCGACGCTGACTCGCTCGCCGCCTTCGCGGTGGCGCTGGGCGATAGCGACGCGAACGTCCGCCGGGCGGCGGCAAGGCAACTGTGGAGCGCGGAGAAGAGGGCCGAGCCCTATCGCCCGCAGCTCACCAGGGCGCTCGACGATCCCGACGCCAACGTAGTCGCCGCCGCGGCGGGCGCGCTGCAGGCGCAGGGCGTGAAGGAAGCGGACCTGGTGGGGCCAAGGAAGCGTGTGCTCGAGTCCGCCGATGCGTCGGTCTCCTCCCGCTTCCTCGTCTCCCGCAACCTCGTAGGCCGGGAAGCGCCGATGAAGCTGGTCGGGCCGATGATCGCGTACCTCGAGGAGAACACCCGCACCTACCACGGGCGCGGGGCGGACCGGCGCGGGAACATCGAAGAGGCGGAGAAGGCGCTCGAGCGGCTGATCAAGGTCGGCAAGGATCGCGCGATCCTGCAGCCGCTTGCGAATGCCCTGGTGGAGACGAAGACCGCGCACATCCCGCTGATGAGGGCGCTGGGAAAGTTCGAGCCGAAACCCGAGGGCTGGACGGCGACGCTGCTGCAACAGCTCGAGAGTCCGAATCCCCGCGCGCGTCATGAAGCACTGAGCCAGTTGCGCTCGATGAAGGACGAGCGCGAAGTCGTTGTATGGGTGCCCCGCGCGGGCGCGATGCTGCAGGACGCGGATTCGTCGGTACGATCGGAGGCGCTCTCGGCGCTTGGCAGCGCGCGCGGACTCGCGGCGGGTGAGATGGACAAGGTCGTCGCGCTGGCGGCGGCCGATGCGGACCCTTCGGTACGCCGCAGCGCTCTCCGCGCGCTGGGCGAGATCGCCGAGGCCAACCAGGCGATTCCCGCGGCGACGCAGGCAAGGCTGGTCGCCACCGCCCGCCCGGCGCTCGAGGCCGCGACTCAGGATGCGGACAAGGACACGCGCGAGGCAGCGAAGGACGCGTTGACCAAGGTGGCGGGGCGTGACGGCGCGAAGCCTGCTCCAGTCACGACGGTAGCCTCTGCGCCGAACGAGTCAGCCGCGATGGCGACGCTGCGTGCCCGCAAGGTGGCGTTCGAACAGGACCAGTTCTTCCGTGCGCTAAGGGAGGTGGATCTCGAGCTCATCCGCGCCTTCCTCGACGCCGGCATGTCGCCCTCGGCTTCGATGAAGGACATGGGTCCGCCGATGCGCGTGATGCTCTTCTCGAGCGAAGGCTGCTCGCCGGGCGTGCGGCCCACGCGTGCGGAGACCAAGGCAGTGGTGAAGCTATTCATCGAGCGCGGTGCGGATCTCAATGCGGCGGACAGCAACGGCAACTCCGCGCTCACGGAGGCGGCGAGCAAGGGCTGCGATCGCGAGCTGATCCGCATGCTGCTCAAGGCGGGCGCGAAGATGGATGCCAGGCATTCGTCGGGCCTGCACCCCTTCGAGATGGGGCTGTGGATGGGTCACGACGGGCTGGAGGAGTTCCTCGCCGCGGGTTATCGGCTGCCGCCGGACAAGGCGAAGGTGTACCTCGAGACCTACAAGGATCGGCCGCCTGCGATGGCGATGGTGAAGAAGGCGGTGAAGAAATGAGCGCCACCCCCGACGAGCTGCAGCGAACCTTCAGCGGCTCCATTCCCGCGTACTACGACAAGTGTCTTGGCCCGGCGTGGTTCGGCAGGATCGCGGCCGACCTCGCTCGACGCGTGCCTGAGGATCCGGGCGGTGATGTGCTGGAGATCGCCTGTGGCACGGGTCTCATGACCAGGCCGCTGCGCGAGCGCCTCGATCCACGCCGGCGGCTGGTCGCGAGCGACCTGAGTGCCCCGATGCTCGATTACGCACGCGGCAAGATGACCGATCTCGAGGGAATCGAGTGGCGCCAGGCCGACGCCCTGAAGCTTCCATTCGCCGACGGCGAATTTGCCGTGGTCGCCTGCTCGCTCGGCGTGATGTTCGTCCCGGACCGCAAGGGCCTGTTCAGCGAGATGCACCGCGTGCTGCGGCCGGGCGGCTTGCTGCTCTTCAACGTCTGGGATCGCATCGAGGAAAACACCTGCGTGCGCGTGTAC
>JBKJTM010000237.1:0-5579 GCA_046590805.1 Usitatibacter sp. | reverse complement strand
TTCGCGACCTGGGCCGCGCCGATGGATCCCGATCCGCCGCCCCGGTTCTCGACGATCACCGTCTGGCCGAGGGCTTGCGAGAGGGGCGCCTGGATGTGGCGCGCGATCTGGTCGGTGGTGCCGCCCGGCGGGAACGGCACCACGATCTTGATGGCCTGCGCCGGCCACTCCTGCGCGTGGACGGCCACTGCGGCGGTGAGCGCGAGGGCGGCTGCGGCGCGCAAGAAGAGTCGATGCATTATGGGTTCTCCGGGAGAGGTGCGGCTCCAGTCGAAAATATCACTTTATCCAGGGAGCCGCGACCCCTAGACTCGTTCGATGCTCCCCGGCGACATTCCCCGGCTCCACTCCGGCGCGCGCACCGCCATCGAGGCGGAAGACGGCGCGTGGACCTACGCGGAGATCGACCGGCTCGCCGATCGCTTCGCCGCGTTCTTCATTGCAGAAGGGCTGCAGCCCGGCGACCGCGCGAGCCTCTTCAGCGCCAATGAGCCGGCGCTGGTCGCGGCCTACATCGGCGCCTTCCGTGCGCGCGTGGTGGCGAACCCGATCAACCACCGGCTGCTTCCCGAGGAAGCGGCCTACATCCTCGATCACGCGCAAAGCCGCTGCGTGGTGGTTTCGGACGAGTTCGTGCCGGTGATCGAGCAGGCCGTGGCGCTGCTGTCGGATTCACCGCGGGTGTTACCTCTTGGGGATCGACACGGAGTTTTCGCGGAACCCGAAGGTCGAAAAACCGGGACGGTCCCCGGTGCTCCATCACCCGAAGACGGCGCGCTCCTCATCTATACCTCCGGCACCACCGGCAAGCCCAAGGGCGTGCTGCTCACGCAGGCGAACGTGATGGCCGGGCTGGAAGCCGTGAGCCGCCACTTCGAGATGAAGCCCGCGGACCGCAGCTTCTGCGTGATGCCGCTCTTCCACACCAACGGGCTCATGTTCAGCACGCTGCCGTACCTGCTCGTCGGCGCCACCGTGATCCTGAAGAAGCGCTTCAGCGCCTCGGGCTTCTGGCCGCAGATCCGCGCGGCGCGCGCCAACATCGCGAGCGTTTCGCCCACGATCCTCGCGATGCTGCTCGAGCACGAGGCAACCGCGCCGCCCGCCTCCGACATCAAGCTCGACTTCATCAAGGTCGCGTCCGCCCCCACGCCGGTGGAGCTGGCCGAGCGCTTCGAGGCGCGCTTCGGCCGCGGGCTGCTGCTCGAGACCTTCGGGCTCACCGAGACCACGGCGATCAACGTCACCAACCCGCTGAGGGGCACGCGCAAGTTCGGCTCCATCGGGCAGGCGCTGGCGCCGCAGGAGGCGCGGGTGGTGGATGAGTCCGGCGTAGCGGTTGCCACTGGCGCCACCGGCGAGCTGGAGATCCGCGGGCCGACGGTGATGCGCGAATACTTCCGCGACCCCGACAACACCCGCCGCGCGCGCCATGGCGAGTGGCTCCGCACCGGCGATGTCGCACGCATCGATGCCGAGGGATTCATCTTCATCGTCGGGCGCTCCAAGGAGATGATCCTGCGCGGCGGCGAGAACATCTCGCCGCTGGAGATCGAGGAGGTCGCGGTGCGCCATCCGGCGGTGCGCGAGGCCGCGGCGGTGGGAGTTCCCGATCGCATCTGGGGCGAGGCGGTCGGTCTCTGCGTGGTCGCCCGCCACCCGGTGAGCGAGGCCGACCTGGTCGAGTTCTGCCGCACGCACCTGAGCGCGTACAAGGTGCCGCAGCGTGTAATCTTCGTGGAAGAATTGCCCCGCAACGCGGTCGGCAAGGTGACGCGCAACGCGCTTCGCGGCGCGTTTGGATAGACAGGCGAGAGGACGCATGGGAAAGAAGGTCGCGGTCGATTACGGCGAGCGCAAGGTCGAGATCGAGGTGCCGGACTCGGCCACGGTGATCGAGTACAGCGATCCGCCGCTGCTGGACGATCCGGAAGGCGCGGTCGCGAAAGCACTGGCGCAGCCGCTCGGAGCCGCGCCATTGGCCGAGCTCGCCCGTCCCGGGATGAAGGTCGCGATCGGCTTCGACGACGTGACGCGCCCCGCCCTTCCCGCGCGCCTGATCCTCCCGCAGATCGTCGGGGAATTGCATCGTGCCGGCGTCACCGACCGCGACATCGTGTTCGTGAACGGCTGCAGCAACCACCGCAAGAACACGCGTACCGAGCTCGCGAACCATCTCGGGCCCGAAATCTTCAACCGTTTCTGGCCGCTGGGCGCGATCCGCAATCACGACTCCGACCTCGCCGAGGGGCTGCGCTTCACCGGCATCACCGAGAGCGGACGCTACGTCGAGCACAACCGCGACTTCCTCGACGCCGACCTGCAGATCTACCAGGGCAACGTCTCGGCGCAGGGCTGGAAGGGCTACACCGGCACCGGCGTGGTGATCGGCCTCGCCTCCAGCCGCAGCATCGCCTCGCACCACAGCTTCAACACGGTGCCGATGCCGGAGAAGAAGAAGGAGCACCAGAAGGCCACGGGGACCAAGCTGCCGGGCATGAAGCCGGAGATGACCGCTTTCCTCGAGGAGGCGACGGGGAAGAAGACCTTCTACGTGAACGCCGTCACGGGCATGGGCGGCAAGCCCGCGGGCATCTTCGCGGGCCATGCGAATGCGGTCACGCCCCCGGCCTGGGAGCTCGCCGGGCGCATGTTCACGCGCGAGGCGCCGCAGGCGGATGTGCTCGTCGTGGGGCTGGGCGCGCAGTATTCCTACGGCACCTCGAACAACACCCTCATCGCCGCCGTGGGCGCGACCGTGCCGCCGCGCTACAGTCCCGATGCGCCGGTGCTGCGCGAGGGCGGCGTCGTGATCGCGGTGTCGCCCTCCAACGGCTTCATCGACCGCGAGCGCTTTCCCTCCTACCAGGACCTGATCGATGTCTACGCGCGCCATCACAACGTCCGCGCGTTGGTCGATCACGAGGCGACCTTCCACGGCAACCCGCAATACCTGCAGCAGTATCGCCACGGCTTCGGCTACCCGGCGCTGCACGCGTTCTGGATCTTCTACGAGCTCGAGTACGCCCTGCAGAGGGCCGGCGCGGTGATCATGGCCGGCACCAGCAACCCGGGGGCCTTCCGCACGCTCGGGCTGCAGACCGCGGCCAACTTCGACGATGCGTGGAAGATGGCACGGCGTTACGTGGGGACGAATCCCACCACCGTCGTGGCACCCACCTTCTGGACCCGGCCGCGCATCAAGTTTTCGGTGAAGGCGTAGCGTCGTGGCGCCGCTCGCGCGCATCCACCTCGATCCCATCGGCGGCATTGCCGGCGACATGTTCGTCGCGGCGATGGCGGATGCGTTTCCGGAGCGCGTCGATGGCCTGATGGCGGAGCTGGCGAAGCTTCGAGGCAAGGGGCGCATTCACTTCGAGCCCTGCTCCGACATGTTGAACGGCAAGCGCTTCGTCGTGGAGCGCGAGGAGCATTCGCATCACCACGTGCAACACAGGGCCATCCGGGCGCAGCTGCGATCCGCGGGCCTCGATGCGGAAGTCCTGCGCCACGCGCTCGCGCTCTTCCAAATCCTCGCCGAGGCGGAAAGTGAGGTCCATGGCGTGCCCGCCGACGACGTCGAGTTTCACGAGGTGGGCGCCTGGGATTCCCTCGTCGACTTCGTCGCCGCGGCGTACTTCATCGCGACACTCGCCCCCGAGCGCTGGAGCTGCTCGCCGCTGCCCCTGGGCGGCGGCCGCGTGCGCACCGCGCATGGCGTGCTTCCGGTTCCCGCACCCGCCACGGCACTGCTGTTGCGCGGGCTGGAGGTGGTGGACGACGGGGTGGGCGGGGAAAGAGTGACGCCGACCGGCGCAGCGATCGTCAGGTACGTGACGACCCCCCAAAACCGGGGACAGACCACCATTTTCCGCCCGGAAGAAAATCGTGGTCTGTCCCCGGTTTTGGTTTCTGCCACTGGCCATGGCTTCGGCACCCGCAAGCTTGCCGGCATTCCCAACATGCTGCGCGTCGTCGCGTTCACGCATTCGCCCGCGGTGCCGTCGCCGCTCGACGA
The DNA here is from genome assembly GCA_046590805.1 of Usitatibacter sp. Taxonomy (GTDB): domain Bacteria; phylum Pseudomonadota; class Gammaproteobacteria; order Burkholderiales; family Usitatibacteraceae; genus Usitatibacter. The sequence continues at coordinate 1,561 of JBKJTM010000237.1, read as the reverse complement.
GGAGATCGCGACGCTGCAGTTCGAGATCGACGACCAGACCGCCGAGGACCTCGCGGTCGCGCTCGAGCGCATCCGCCAGGCGCCGGGCGTGCTCGACGTGAGCCAGGCCGCGGTATACGGCAAGAAGAACCGGCTCGCGACGCAGGTGCAGATCCTCGCCCGCATCGACGCAGTGGATCCGGTGGCCGATCTTTGCCTCGCGCAGACCACGACCCTCGGACTGCGCATCGCGCGGGTGTGGCGGCGCACCGCACTGCGCGCGCAGGTGGAAACGGCGGTGCCGGAAGCGGTGCGGGTGAAGATCGCGGCGCGCCCCTCGGGAGAGATCACCGCCAAGGCGGAGATGGACGACCTGGCGCGCATTCCGGGCGACCGTGCGCAGCGCGAGGCAGCGCGCCGCCGCGCCGAGGACCAGGCTCTCGAGAGCGCGAAGCCCTATGAGCGCGATCCCGAGGACTGAGCCCTCAGCCGGCGTGGCGGAACGGATCGAGGCGATCGGCCGCGAGCTGGACCGTCACGAGCGCATCGCGGTGGCGGTGAGCGGCGGCATCGACAGCCTCACGCTCGCGACCCTCGCGGTGCGGCGCCTCGGGCGTCGCGCCGAGATGTTTCACTCTCTCACCGCCTCGGTACCGCTGGAGGCGACCGAGCGCACGCGCGAGCTTGCGGCGCGCCTCGGCTGGCGGTTGCACGTGATCGACGCCAACGAGTTCGCGCGCGACGAGTACATTTCCAACCCCGTGAACCGCTGCTTCTACTGCAAGCAGTCGCTCTACGAGGAGATCGCACGGCACACCAGCGCGCAGGTCGTGTCCGGCGCCAACACCGACGACCTCGGCGAATACCGCCCGGGGCTGCTCGCCGCCCGCGATGCCGGCGCGCGCCATCCGTTCGTCGACGCGGGCATCGACAAGGCGACCATCCGGGCGATCGCGCGTGCCGAAGGACTCGGAGGCCTCGCCGAGATCCCGGCCTCGCCCTGCCTCTCCAGCCGCGTCGAGACCGGCATCCGCATCACGCGCCCGATGCTCCGCCGGATCGAGGCGGCCGAGGCGGCCATCCGCGCGCGGATCGAGGCGGCCTCGGTGCGTTGCCGGGTGCGCGGCTCGGGCGTGGTGATCGAGATCGATGCGGCGACGCTCGCCAGTCTCGCTCCTCGCGTCCTGCGGGACATCGCGGCAGGCGTATCGCGGATCTTCGCAAGCGCGACGCCGCCCACCTTCGAACCCTATCGGAACGGCAGCGCATTCCTGGTGAAGATCCATGGTCGACCACGGCATCCAGCTTGACCACGAGCGCGAGGCGCGCCTGGGCTTCGACGAGGCGATCTATGCCGCGGGCAAGAGCGTCGCGCAGATAGAGGCGATCGTGGCGCAGGGGCTGGAGGCGCGCGCGCCACGCCTGTTCACGCGCCTCGATGCCTTCAAGTTCGACGCCCTCGGCGCCGGCAGCCGCGCGGCGCTCGACTTCGACCCCGTGTCGCGCACCGCCTTCCTCGGCGAGCGCGCGCGCAAGTCCGTGGCCACGCAAGTCGCCATCGTCACCGGCGGCAGCTCCGACC
>JBKJTM010000014.1:0-6591 GCA_046590805.1 Usitatibacter sp. | reverse complement strand
CGCGGAGGGACGTCACCTCATCGCCGTCCTGCTGCTCGCCGCGAGCATGGGGGCGCGGGTATCGATCGAGACCAGCGGTCCGGACGAAGTCGAGGCGATGGCGGCGGTGACGCGACTCATCAGCAACGGATTTGGGGAAAACTAGCGCTGCAGCGGCTCTCCCGGCTCAAGGGGCCGGGCTAGTCCTCGCCGAACCCCGCCTCGCGTTGATGGGAGATCGCATGAACGATCACCCTTTCGGCCGCCGCGTTGTACTCGTACAAGGCGAGATATCCCGACCGGCCCCTGGAGATCACGAGCTCTCGCAATGGGCTGTCGGGAATCGGGCGTCCGATGAGCGGATGGCGTTCCAGCATCTCGACCGCGCCCGTGATCAGGGGGGCGGTCTCTGCGGCCGAGGCAAGGTCATCGGAGAGGAAGTCCGCGAGCCGCAGCATGTCCTCCCGCGCCTGGGGCGAGTAAACAACCGCTGCCACGGCCCTAGGGCTTCGGCGGCTTGAGCTTGATCGGGCGTATCTTGCGCGGCCGCTTGCCCATGGCGCGCGCGAGGAATTCCCGATGCACGTCCTCGGCGCGATACACCTCTCCGGTCCTTGCGACCTTGGCGGCCGATGCGCGGGCGGATTGCAGGAAGCCCTGCCGCCTCTGGTCCCGCGCCACCTTCTCGGCGATTGCCCCGACCATGTACGCGTGCGGCGTCTGTGCCACCCCTTGGGCGAGGATCGCGATCTTTTCCTTGAGCTCGTCGGGCAGCTTGAGGGAGGTCGTAGTCGGCATGGGCGTCATTCCCCGGTGGGTGACACCATGGTAACACCCTGCACCTTGCACCGAATAGCCGTCGACTCCCGCTCCACTAGGGCGATGGACAGGTTGCGCGTCGCGGTCCGCACGTTCTCTCCGAGCAGGCCCAGCAGCAGCTCGGCGGCGTTCCAGCCGATTTCCGCCATCGGAAAGCGCACGGTGGTGAGCCCGGGTGATGCGACGCGCGCCATCGGCATGTCGTCGAATCCGGTGATGGATACCTGGCCCGGGATGGCGATGCCGCGCGAGCGCGCGGCGCACATCGCGCCCAGTGCGAGGACGTCATTGCCGCAGACGATCGCCGTGAGGGCGGGATTCGCGGCCCGCAGCGCGTCGAATCCGTCCGCGCCGGCCTCGAGCGAGTAGGGGCGCTGCACGACCGCGCGATCGGTGAGCGGCGCTCCGGCCGCGGCGAGGGCCTCGCGCACCCCCGCGAGGCGCGCCGAGGCGCGGTCGTTGCCCTCCACCAGGCCCGCGATCATGCCGATGCGCCGGTGGCCCAACCGCAGCAGGTGCTCGGCGACGATGCGGCCCGCCAGGCGGTTGTCGAAACCCACCGTCGGCCGCCTGCCCTTGCCCAGGCTCCAGGTGAAGACGCAGGGAACGCCGCTCGTGCGCAGGCGTGCGAGCGTGGCGCGGGCATGCTCCTGGCCTACTAGCACCACGCCGTCCACCCCGCGTTCGAGCATCGCCTCGAGCGCGCGCGCCTCGGCCTTCAGGTTGAACTCGTGGCACGCCACCAGCAGCACGTATCCCGACTGCTCCAGCCGTCGCTCGAGGCTGGTGGTGCTCACTGCGTAGATGGCGTGGTCGAGCGTCGGAATGATCGAGCCGATGGTGCGCGTGCGCCGCGTGGCAAGCGCGCGCGCAATCCCGTTGGAGACATACCCCAGCTCGGCCATGGCCGCGCGCACCCGTGCGGTCGTGGCGGGCGAGATCTTGCCGGGGTCGGAGATCGTGCGCGAGGCGGTCGCCTTGTGCACGCCGGCGCGCTGCGCGACGTCGGCGAGCGTGGCCTTCGCGGCGTGCTTCACGAGACGAGCCCCGGTGCCGGCAGCACGTTCGCGCGCGTGCCCGCATCGAAGAGGTGCAGCCGCGCGGGATCGAACGTGATCCATGCACGATCCCCTGCCTTGATGGCCACGTCGGCATCGACGATGACGGAAAGCACCCGGCCCGCGGCCGCCACCTCGACGAGTTTCTCCGGCCCCAGCAGTTGCACCATCTGCACCTCGCCTTCGAGCGCGCCCTCCACGGGCGAAGTCGCGAGGCCGATGTCCTGCGGCCTGATACCGGCGACGAGGTCCGTGCCGAGCCTCGCCTGCGCGAAGCGGTCGATCCGGGCGAGCGGCAGCACCATCGGGCGGTTGCCGGCAACGCGCAGCCGACCCTCGGCGGCGGCGACCCCCGGCACGAAGTTCATCGGCGGGCTGCCGACGAATCCCGCGACGAAGAGGTTCGCCGGATGCCCGTAGATCTGCTCGGGTGTCGCGAACTGCTGCACGCTGCCACCGTCCATCACCGCGATGCGGTCGGACATGGTCATCGCCTCGAGCTGGTCGTGAGTCACGTAGACCGTGGTGGTGTCGATCGCGCGGTGCACGCGCTTCAACTCGCTGCGCATGGTCACCCGCAGCTTAGCGTCGAGGTTCGACAACGGCTCGTCCAGCAGGAAGAGCCACGGGCGTCGCACCATCGCGCGCCCCAGCGCCACGCGCTGGCGCTGGCCGCCGGAGAGCTCGCCCGGCTTGCGCTCCATCAGGTGGGCGATTTCCAGTACCTCGGCGGCTTCCTGGACGCGGCGGCGGATTTCCCCGGCGGGGGTGCCGCGCACCCGCAAGCCATAGCCGATGTTGTGGAACACATTCATGTTCGGGTAGAGCGCGTAGCTCTGGAAGACCATCGCGATGTCGCGCGCGCCAGGCGCGAGGTGCCCGATGGGCCGCTCGTCGTGCCAGATCTCGCCCGCGCTGGGGGTCTCCAGCCCCGCGAGGATCCTGAGCAGCGTGGTCTTGCCGCAGCCGCTCGGGCCCACCAGGGTGATGAACTCGCGTTCGGTGAACTCCAGGCTCACGGAGCGCAGGACCTCGGTCTTGCCGAACCGCTTGGAGATGCCGTCGATGCGGATCGTCATTCCGCTCAGCCCTTCACCGCGCCCGCGCCGAAGCCGGCGACGAGGTGGCGCTGCAGCAGCATGAAGAGGACCGCCATCGGCACGGTCATCAGGACCGCCGAAGCCATCATCAGCCCCCAGTCCACGTGCACGCCCTCGAAGAACAGCATCACGCCCACGGTGAGCGGGTAGTGATCCACGGAGTTCATGAAGACGCGGGCGAAGAGGTAGTCGTTCCACGACACGATCATGGAGAAGATCGCCGCGGCGATGATGCCCGGCATGGCCGAGGGCAGCACGATCTCGCGGAACACGCGCAGGCGGCTCGCCCCGTCGATCAGCGCCGCCTCCTCGAGCTCGATCGGAATGCCGCGGAAGAAGGCCCACAGCAGCCACATGCAGAACGGCAGGGTGGTCGACACATAGCCCAGCGTGAGGCTCCAGAGCGAGTCGGTGAGCCCCAGGTTCGTCATCACCATGAACAGCGGGAACACCAGGATGATCGACGGCACCATGTAGCCGAGGAGGCTGAAGTACGGCACCGCCATGCGCCAGCGGTAGCGGAAGCGCGTGACGCTGTAGGCCGCCAGCGTGCTGATCACGATGCTGATCGCGGTGCTTCCCAGGCTCACCAGCACGCTGTTGCCGAACCAGGAGAGGAAGTATTGCGGCGGGGCGGTGCTGGGCTGGTAGTCGACCGAGCCGCCGCCGAAGTACTGCGACTTGCCGGTGAGCAGGTGGCGGTAGTTCTCGATTGTGGCCTCGCGGGGTATGAGGGTCGGGGGCGCCGAGAGCTCCGTCTTCGGCTTGAGCGAGGTCGACAGCGCCCACATGAGCGGGAAGCAGATCACGAGCGTGATGGCCACGAGCGCCGCGTAGGCGCAGGCCTGGCCCGCCCAGCGGCGGGCACGGGCGCGCGACATGGGAGTCATGCGTCCTCCTGAAAGCGGAAAAGGCGGATGTACAGGATGCTGCCGAGGAACAGCAGCATCATCATGATGACGCCGGTCGCCGCCCCCACGCCCATGCGCAGGTTGGCGATCGACTGCTCGAACGAGTAGATGGCGAGGTTGAAGGTCGAGGTGCCCGGTCCGCCGCGCGTGAGCAGGTAGATCTCCTCGAACTTGTTGAAGGTCCAGATGGTGCGGAACACCACCACCACGGCGAGCACCTCGGCCAGCTGCGGCAGGGTGATGTCGGTGAAGCGGCGCAGCACGCCCGCGCCGTCCACGCGCGCCGCGTCGTAGAGCTCGGTCGGCACGGTCTGCAGCCGGGCGAGCACGCAGATGGTCACGAACGGCGTGTACTTCCACACGTTCAGCATGATCGTGGACGTCATCGCCATGTCGGGCGTCGACAGCCAGTAGATGTTCCGGTCGATGAGGCCGGTCGATCGCAGCAGGTGGTTCACGATGCCAATCTCGGGATTCAGCATCCACTGCCAGCAGAGCGCGATCACCACCGTGGGCACGATGTAGGGGAACAGCAGCAGCCCGCGGAACACCGAGATGCCGCGCAGCGGAAGGTGCAGCAGCAACGCGACTCCCACGCCGATCACCGTCTGCAGGATGATCGACACGAAGGTCCAGTACGCGGCGTTGCGGAATGACGACCAAAAGAGCGGGTCGCGCAGCACGGTCTCGAAATTGGCGAGGCCGGCGAAGCGCTGTGCGTCCGGGTTGAGCGGGTCGATGTAGTAGAAGGACATCCGGATGCTTTCCAGCACCGGATAGACCATGAACACCAGCGCCGCGACGACGAAGGGCGCGATGAAGATGAGGCCGATGCGGTTGTCCGCCGACCGCCAGTGAATCGCCTTTTCCATGGGATGGGCCGGCGGCGGGGAGCCGCCGGCGCCGCGTCTCTAGATCACCAGCGAGAAGTGCTCCTTGCGCACCGACTCGAGCTCCTTCGCGCCCCACTTGGCCGCGTCGGCCGACTTCCAGTTGTCGATGACCACCTTCTGCACGGTCTGCGCGAGGATCGCGCGCCCGTGGACGATGCCCGCGAGGGGATTCACGCCGCCCAGCAGCTCATTCGCCGTGCTGCTGGAGTGCTTCAGCGAGTCCACGTAGTAGGTGTTGATGGTGCGCTTCTTGGTCTCGTAGAACGGGTGGGTCTGCAGCGCCGGGTCCTCCGCCACGTCCTTGTAGACCGGCGACACGTTGGGCACCAGCGAGTGGCAATAGCGCACCGGCCACACCTTGGAGGTCTGGTAGTAGGCGAGCGCCGCCTTGACCTCCTTGATGTACGCGTTGTTCGCCTTCGGGATGCACCAGCCCTGGAAATCGTTCCAGTTCGAGCGATTTCCGGTCTTCGGGTGGCGCGCGTGGTTGTAGGCCTCGAGGTTCTTGAAGATCTCCTTGTTCTCGTCCCACGCGCGTCCGTACGGGCGGCCCCAGTAGAACGCCATCGCCGCCTTGCCGGTGACGATGGAGTCGACCACCTCGAGGAAGCTGTTGCCTACCGCGCCCTTGGGCATGTAGGGCTGCAGCGCCTTCACGTAGTCGAGCGCCTCGACGGTGGCGGGGCTGTCGAACACGACCTCGAACTGCTTCGAGGGATCGAACATGCGCCCGCCGGCGCTGTGCAGGAGTGCCGCGAAGTGGTAATCGGTGCAGAGGTTGCGCCCGAGCGCGAGCGAGATGCCCGCCATGTCCTTCTTCTTCTCGGTGATGGTGCGCGCCGCGTTGAGGAGATCGTTCCAGTCCCATTTGTCGGGATCGCCCAGCCCGAGCTCGTTCACGATGTCCTGGCGCACGAGCAGCAGGTGGGGCTGGTGGTGCGCGGGCAGCACGTACTGCTTGCCCTTCCAGGCGCCCCAGTACTCCCACTTCGCGCCGTCGATGAGGCGGCTCTTGCCGACCTTGGCGACCACATCGTCGATCGGTTCCAGCAGGCCCTGCGCCATGAGCTGCATGGCGATGGGCGACTCGACGCTGATGCAGTTGGCCGGGCGGCGCGCGGCGAGGTCCGTCATCAGCTTCACATACACGCTGTCCCATGAGAGCGACTCGATCTGGAACTTGAGGCCGGGGGCGAACTTGCTCGCCCACTCGTTCATCCCGTCGACGGCCACGCCGCCGTAGGGGCCGGGCTCGCCCCAGACCCGCACCGTCCCGGTGGCGGCCGACTTCGCCTGCGCGAACGCGGGCAGGGTGGGCACGAGCGAGCCCGCGACGGTACCGGTCGCGAGCAGCGAGATGTCTTCGAGGAACTTGCGGCGCGAGCGTCCTGCCTTGGTGTCGTCCATCGTCTCTCCTCCTGGTGGTTTTGCTTCGATTCGCCTGCGGACTCCCGGCGCGGCCCTAGTTGTAGCGCTCGGTGCGCACGTCGGCGGTGAATTTGTGCGCCATCATCCCCTCGGCCTCGCAGATGCGCGAGACGATCGGTGCGATCCGGTGGCTCGCCTTCGGGGTCAACTTCTGGTAGGTCACCGTCTTGATGAACTTGCCGACCCAGAGGCCGCCTGTATAGCGCCCGGCCCCGCTCGTGGGCAGGGTATGGTTGGTGCCCACGCCCTTGTCGCCATAGGCCACGGTGCTCTCCTCGCCCACGAAGAGGCTGCCGTAGTTGCGCAGCTTCTCGAGGTAGTAGTCGTTGCGCCGCGTCTGGATCTCCAGGTGCTCGGGCGCGTAGCGGTCGCTCAGCGCGACCGCCTCGTCGTCGTCCCGCGC
>JBKJTM010000044.1:0-4189 GCA_046590805.1 Usitatibacter sp. | reverse complement strand
GTCTTCCGAAGTGAAGACGGTGCCCGTGGGCGTGATCACCGAGCTGGTGGAGGGGGACGTCTACCACTGGGGTGCGCTGATGGCGGGCGCGCTGCTGGGCTCGCTCCCGGTCGCGGTGCTTTATTCCTTCTTCGTCGAGTACTACGTCTCCGGGATGACCGGCGCCGTCAAGGAGTGAGGCCGTAGTCAGACAGGCGTGAGCAGCGCCTTGCCGGCGAAGTGCGCCGCGAGGTTGTCGATCACCAGCTGGCCCATGGCCTTGCGCGTCTGGTGCGTGGCGCTCGCCACGTGCGGCTGCAGGACCACGTTCTCCATGTCCAGGAACGCCTGCGGAACGCGCGGCTCGTCGGCGAACACGTCCAGGCCCGCGCCGGCGATACGGTTCTCCCTGAGCGCCTCGATCAACGCCGGCTCGTCGACCACCGAGCCGCGCGCGATGTTGACGATGAAGCCCCTGGGTCCCACGGCCTCGATGACCGCGCGGTTCACGAGGTTGCGCGTGGCTTCCCCACCCGGGCACGCCACCATCAGGAAATCCGATTCCTTCGCGAGCGCCGCCGCATCGGCGAAGTAGGGCCAGGCGATGTCGGCCTTCCTACGCGGGCCCTGGTAGGCGATCTTCAGGTTGAACGCCGCGGCACGCTTCGCGATCGCCTGGCCGATGCGCCCCATGCCGACGATGCCGAGAGTCTTGCCCTGCAGGCTCTCGGTGAGCGCCATCGCGCCCTTCAGCCACTTGCCCTGGCGGACGTAGCGATCCCCCTGCGGCACGCGACGCACGGTGGCGAGCAAGAGCGCCATCGCGAGGTCGGCCACCTCGTCGGTCAGCACATCCGGCGTGTTGGTGACCGCGATGCCCCGCGCCCTGGCAGCGTCGACATCCACCGTGTCGTAGCCCACGCCGAAGTGGGCGATGACCTTCACCTTGGGCAGCTTCGCCATGGTGGCGCCGTCGATGCCGCCGGAATTCGAGCTCGCGACCGCCGTCACCGTGCCGGCGAGGGAGGCGACGAGCGCGTCCTTGTCGGGCGCGGTCCACAGGCGGTGCGCGCTGTAGCTCTGCTCCAGCTCCGCGAGCGTAGGCGGATACATCGGGCCGGTGATCAGGATCTCGGGTTTCATGCTTTCTCCGTGAAGAACGCGACGCCGAGCTTGCCGGACCACTCGCGCATATCCTTCAGCGCCGCGTCGTCGATGGGAATTCCTTGGGCGAGCCGTTCCTGCTGCTCGCGCTCCTCGGGTTCGCCGGGGTAGAGGATCTCGCCCTGGGTGCGCAGGTCCGCCACCACCGCGTCCGTGGTCGCCTGGAGCGTGTCCGCTCCGGCAAAGCGGCCCGGGTCGATCGCCACCAGCAGGTGGCCAATCTTGCGCGGCTGGTCGAGCTGCTCGTACATGCTGTTGATGTGGCGCCCGAAGGTCATGCCGTTCAGCGCGCCGCAGAGGAGGTCGACCATGAAGGCGAGTCCGAAGCCCTTGTAGCCGTAGATCGGGCCGCCGAGCGGTATGCCGGCGCGCGCCTTGTGGGGGTCGCTGGTGGGTTTGCCCTCGGCATCGACCGCCACGCCTTCATCGAGGTCGTATCCCTCGATCCGCGCGTTGAGCACCTTGTTCCAGGCGATCTGCGATGTCGCCATGTCGAGGCACACCGGCTCGCCGCCGCTGCGCGGCACCGCGATCGAGATCGGGTTGGTGCCGAAGTACTTCTGCGTGCCGCCATGCGGCACGACGACCGAGCTGGAGTGCGTCATCGCGATGCCGACCAGGCCCTGGGAGGCGGCCAGCCGCGTATAGAGCTGCATTGCGCCGCAATGGGAGGAGTGGCCGACGCCAACGACTCCGACACCATTTTCCTGGGCCATCTCGATCGCCGTTTCCATCGCGAGCGTCGCGTGGACGATGCCCAGGCCATCCTCGCCATGGACCTGCGCGGTGACGGGGCCGGTGCGCATCACCACCGGGGTGGAGGCGGCCTTGATCGAGCTAAGGGTCATGCGCTGCAGGTAGTGGGTGAGGCGCAGCACCCCGTGGGAATCGACGCCCCAGGTGCTGGTCTGCACCAGCGACTCGCCCACCAGCTTCGCCTCCGGCGGCGGGACCCCCACCTTCTCGAGGCATGCCACGGCCCACGCCGCGAGGCGTCCGCGTTCGACGCGCTGCATCTACTTGGCGCTGAGCGCGACGACGCGCTGGCGCTGCTCGCCCAGGCCCTGGATGCCGAGCGTCACGGTGTCGCCCGCCTTGAGCCACACCGGCGGCTTCATGCCGAGTGCCACGCCCGGGGGCGTGCCGGTGGTGATGATGTCGCCGGGCAGCAGCGTCATGAAGTGGCTCACGTAGGAGACCAGGTGCGCGCAGCCGAAGACCATGGTGCGGGTGTTGCCGCGCTGGCGCTTCTCGCCGTTCACGTCGAGCCACATGTCGAGCGCCTGGGGATCGGCCACCTCGTCGGTGGTCACGAGCCACGGGCCCACGGGCCCGAAGGTGTCGCAGCCCTTGCCGCGGTCCCACTGGCCGCCGGGACCCATCTGGAAGAAGCGCTCCGAGACGTCGTTCACCACCGTGTAGCCGGCGACGTAGTCGAGCGCCTTCGACTCGGTCACGTACTGCGCCTTGGTGCCGATGACGATTCCCAGCTCGCACTCGTAGTCGAGCTTCTGCGAGTTCTTCGGCACGATGGTGTCGTCGTTCGGGCCGCAGAGCGACGTGGTCGCCTTCATGAAGACGATCGGCTCGGCCGGGATCGCCAGGCCCGCTTCCTCCGCGTGGTCGCGGTAGTTGAGCCCGATGGCGACGAACTTGCTGATGCCGGCATAGGGGACGCCCAGGCGCGGGTTGCCACGCACGATGGGCAATGTCTCCGGCTTCACGCGCGTGAGCCGCGCCAGGTTGCGGGGCGCGAGCATCGCGTCGTCGATCTGGGTGATGATCTTCGAGAGGTCGCGGATGTTGCCGTCGGCGTCGGCAAGGCCGGGCTTCTCCCGGCCCGGGGGGCCGTAGCGCAAGAGCTTCATTTTTCTATCCTCGTCGCCCCGTTGACGAACGGGGCCCAATTGATTGGGCAACGGCCGGAGTTCACCCCGGATCGCTGGTGCCCGGGGCCGGTGCGACGAATGTTACAGGCTCATTCCGCCGTCGACATATACCGCCTGTCCCGTCATGAACGACGATTCGTCTGAAACCAGGTAGACGAACGTCTCGGCGATCTCCTCGGCGATCGCGAGCCGCCCCATGGGCTGCCGGGCGATGAAGTCCTGCCGCGCCTTGGCGGGGTCGGCGAACGCCTTGATGCGGTCGCCGAGCGAGGGCGTATCCACGGTGCCCGGGCAGACGCAGTTCACGCGGATCGCCTGCTTCACGTGGTCGACTGCGAGCGCGCGCGTGAAGCCCTGCACCGCCGCCTTGCTCGCGGCATAGGCGAGGCGATTCGGCGCAGCCTTGCCTGCTCCCAGCACGGAGGCCATGTTGAGGATCACGCCGCCGCCGTTGCCGATCATCTTCGGCAGCATTGCCTTCACCATCACGAACATGCTGCGCGCGTTGAGGGCGAAGCTGCGGTCCCAGTCCGCGACGCTGCACTCGAGGATGCTGCCCTGGTGCACCCAGCCGGCGCAGTTGAAAAGGATGTCGACCGGGCCGGTGCGCTCGACGAAGGCCGCAACCTCGGCATCGTTCAGCACATCGAGGGTCGCGGTCTCGATTCCCTTGGGAAGGCGGGCCAGCAGGTCCGGATCGATGTCGGTCGCGATGACCTTGGCACCCTCACGCGTGAAGACGAGGGCGGCGGCGCGGCCCATGCCCTGGCCGGCGGCCGTCACCAGTGCTGTCTTTCCGCGAAGTCGGTCGGTCATGGGCTGTCTCGCGCCTGGTGCGCAGTCTTGCGCTGTTTTGCGCCATTGAGCGGCGGCCAGTCCGCTCCCGCCCCGCCGCCGACTTTATTGTTAAGCTTGTATCGAATTGGCCTGACCACTTTACCAGATGCCCCTCCAAGCCGTCGAAACCCGTCGCCTCTACCGGCAGATCGCCGACCAGATCGCGGCCCTGATCGAACGCGGCGAGTACGCCGCCGGCGCCCGGCTGCCTCCCGAGCGCGACTTGGCCAGGCAGCTGGGGGTAAGCCGACCCTCGGTGCGCGAGGCGCTGATCGCACTCGAGGTCGAGGGATATGTCGATGTGCGCGTGGGCTCCGGCG
>JBKJTM010000550.1:0-7223 GCA_046590805.1 Usitatibacter sp. | reverse complement strand
ATCAGGTGGAAGTTGTCGAGCAGCCATTCCGCGCCCGGCGTGATGGGCCGGTTCTCAGCGACCGCCTCCGCCAGCAAGCCGCTCACCTCCACGAGGCGGCGTTCGTTCTGCGCGAGGCGCGAGAGGAGCTGGTGGGCCTTGCGCCCGGAGGCGAGCCGATGGGAGGCGGCGAGCTCCATGCCGTGGCGCTCCATCTGCTCGGCGCTGAAGAGCTCGGCTCGCAACGGCGGAGCCTCGTCGACATACCTCGACTGGGGATCGAATATCTTCCGCACGTCCAACGGTATCGGAAGCGCGGCGATGCTTCCGTACGTTGCCGTACACAGAGGCAGGCCCCACCAGGAAGGTCAACGCACCGGCCCATTCGGCTGCGTACGGCAGCGCACAGACACCCGTCCCGACTGCCTGTAACCTTGGCTTACCAACCCGAAAATCAACAGGAGCAGCAAAATGATCAACCTCAAGCAGGCTTCCGCACTCCTCGCCGCGCTCGTCATGGCGACCACCCTGGGCTGCGCCTCGACCACCAAGTCCGAAGGCACGGGCGAGTATGTCGACGACTCCGTGATCACCGCCAAGGTGAAGACGGCGATCTTCCAGGAGCCGACCCTCAAGTCCGCCGAGATCAACGTCGAGACCTTCAAGGGCATCGTGCAGCTGAGCGGCTTCGTCACCTCGCAAGCCAACGTGAACACTGCCGTCGCCACCGCGCGGACCGTTCAGGGCGTGAAGTCCGTCAAGAACGACATGCGCCTCAAGTAACCACGAAAGGTCCGCCGCCATGCTCTATACGATCGCGATCGTCCTCGTCATCCTCTGGGCCCTGGGCCTGGTCTCTTCGTACACCATGGGCGGCGTGATCCACGTGCTGCTGGTGATCGCCCTGATCATCATCGTGGTGAACTTCCTTAGTGGCCGCAAGAGAATCTAAGCTGCCCGCCAAGCGCGCCCGGCTCATCGTCGGCTGGCGGCAGGTGCCGGTCACGAAGGCACGGGTGCGGCCGGCGCGCGCGGCGCCGGGGGTGGCCGCGGCCGACCCCGCGCCGCGCTTGCCGGACCCCGCCGTGGAGAAGGACGAGGATTCCGAATGACCGCGCGCGGTTCCCCGCGGCGGAGTATCCTCGACGGCATATGAACACTCCGACCAAGCCAGCGAGGAAGCCGCCCTGCGAGTCGTGCATCGCCGGGCCCATGGGAATCGAGGGCCACGACCACCTTCGCGTGCAGACCGTGGGCAACGCCACGCTGCGATTCGAGTGCCGCGCCTGCGGCGCGACGTGGAACCGCAACGACATGGGGCCCGGCAAGTTCGCCTGGGTGCTGGTCGACCCCGACGAGCCCGTGGATCGCAGGAAATCGACCGGCGTTCCGGTGCCCGGGCGCTAGCGCGCCCGCTTTTCCGCTTCCCTCAAAGACTGTCCTCGAGCCGCTGCAGGTCGCGCACCATCGCGCGCGTGGCGAGCTGCTGCCCGTTCAACGAGTGGTTGATGAGAAGCCGCATCAGCTGCTTCGCCTGCGCCACCGTGGCCGCACCCTCCAGCGAGCCGCGATCGAGGTCGAGCAGCGTGAGGCCCTTCAACCGCACCGCGTTGACCGGCGTCCCGGCACCTTCCGGCGCTGGCACTGGCCCGCGCTCCACCACGTAGAGGTACTCCCGCTCCGCCACGATCGGCGCGTGCGTGCCCGCCTCCCGCGCGAGCTCCAGCGCGTATCCCAGCTCCTGCAGCAGCCTGAGCTCGAAGCGCCTCAGCACCGGCTCGATCAAATAATTGGTGTCAGACACCAATTTCGCCTTGAGGCGTTCGTCGTGTTCCAAATTCGACTCCGACACCAATTTTGCACGCGAGAGCGCGCGCAGCTCGGTGATGGCGTCGTGGTAGGCGGCGAAGAGGCCTTCGTGCGGATCGTCGCGCGTGGTGAGCTTGAGCAGCAGCTCGTTCATGTAGAAGGCGGAGAACAGGCTCTGGCCAGAAAGGGGCGTCGCGGGCGCCGCGGGCTCGGCGGTCTTGAGGGTGCGCAGCTCGCCGCGGCCGAACCAGTCCAGCGCGAGCGGCTGGAAGGGAATCAGGACTCCGCGGCTTGCGGCTTTGGGGCGGCGAGCGCCCTTGGCGACCAGCCCCAGGCGGCCGTGCTTCTCGGTCCACACCTGGAGGATCAGGCTGGTCTCGCGGTACGGGTAGGTGTGGAGGACGTAGCCGGTATCCATGGGGACGGACCCTGGCCTATGCCTCTGTTTGGTTCAGGGTCCGTCCCCGGTTTTCGCTCACCTGTATCCCAGCTGCTTCAGCGCCGCGTCGCTGTCCGCCCAGCCGCTCTTCACCTTGACGTGGGTCTCGAGGAACACCTTGGAGCCGAACAGCGCCTCCATCGCATGGCGCGCCTCGGTGCCGATGCGCTTGAGGGTCGCCCCCTTCTCGCCGATCACGATCGCCTTGTGCTGCACCTTGTCCACGTAGATCGTGCACGCAATGCGGCGCATGGTGCCCTCGATCTCGAAGTTTTCCACCACCACCGCGATCGAATACGGCAACTCGTCGCCCAGCAGCCGGAAGATCCGCTCGCGCACCAGCTCCGCGGCGAGGAAGCGCTCGGGCCGGTCGGTGATCTCGTCCGCCTCGTAGATCGCGGGCTGCACCGGCAGGTGCTTGCGGATCTCCGCCAGCAGCGCGCGCACCTGCGTGCCCTTCTCCGCGCTCACCGGCACCAGCGCGGCAAAGTCGCGCCTCGCCCCCGACGCCGTCAACGCCGCCAGCACCCGCTCCTTGTCCTCCACCTTGTCGACCTTGTTCAGCGCGAGGATCACCGGCGCACCCGCGGGCAGCAGCTCCAGCACCGGCAGGTCGCGCTCGTCCCATCCCGAGGCCTCGATCACCAGCACGATGACATCCACCTCCGCCGCCACCTGGCCCACGGTGCGGTTCATCTCCCGGTTCAGCATGTTCCGGTGTTGCGTCTGGTACCCGGGGGTGTCGACAAAGATGAATTGCGACTTGCGGTCGGTGAGGATGCCCTGGATGCGGTGGCGCGTGGTCTGCGCCTTGCGCGAGGTGATCGCGACGTGCGCGCCGACGATCTTGTTGAGCAGCGTCGACTTGCCGACGTTGGGGCGGCCGACGATCGCCACGGTGCCGGTGCGAAATTCGACGGCCGCGCTCATTTGCCTTCCGATTCCTTGTTGCGTGCCACGGGCTTCTCCAGTTTCGCGAGCACGCCCTCGGCGGCTCCCTGCTCCGCCGCGCGGCGGCTCGCGCCCTGCCCGCTAGCCACGATCCCGAGATCGTCGATGCGGCACTCCACGGTGAAAGTCTGGTCGTGCGCCTCGCCCTCGGTGCGCTGCACCGAATAGCGCGGCAACGCCAGCTTGCGCGCCTGCAGGTGCTCCTGCAGCGCGGTCTTCGGGTCCTTCGCGACCGGCAGGTCTTCCTTGTCCTCGATGCGCTCGCCGAGCAGCCTCTCGACCACGCCGCGCACTGCCTCGAACCCCGCATCCAGGTAGACCGCGCCCAGCAACGCCTCGAACGCATCGGCCAGGATCGAGGGGCGCCGGAAACCGCCGCTCTTCAGCTCGCCCTCGCCCAGTCGCAGGCGATCGCCCAGGCCCAGCCCCGATGCGACCCTGGATAGCGACGACTGGTTCACCAGCGAGGCGCGCAGCCGCGAGAGATCGCCCTCGGGCAGCTTGCCGAAACGCTCATAAAGGAGAGTCGCGACTGCGCAGTTGAGCAGGCTGTCGCCGAGGAATTCGAGGCGCTCGTTGTGCGGCGTGCCGTGGCTGCGGTGGGTGAGGGCCTGGCCCGCGAGATCCGGGTTGGCGAACTTGTGGCCCAGCCTTCGTTCGAGCTCCGCGAGGCCCTCGGGGCCCGGGGCAGCGCGCGAAGGCCTGCGCGTCACTGTCCCGTGGAGGCCGAGAAGTCGAGGCAGGCGCTGATGTTGTACACCATCGGGACCCGCACCGACCAGGTGGCGGAGACGATCGCGTCCTGGCCCTGCTTGGAGATCTCGAGGTCCTCGCTCTTCACGTTCTTCACGTCCTCGATGGCGTTCAGCTTGTCGAAGGTCTTGCGGATGTCGCGCACCGTTCCCTTGGTGTCGCCCGACTGCTCCATCGTCTTGAGGATCTTCTTGACCGACCCGTACTCCAGATACGCCGGCAGCAGCTTCGCCGCCATGATCCCCACGAAGCCAAGGATGGCGAGTGTCACGATCGTCCCCATCAACGTGATGCCGCGCTGCTTGCGCATGAATCCCTCCCCTTTTGAGGTCACTCGATGCCGTTGCCGATCCTCTTGAGATCCCCGAAGTTCATCCACACGAGGAAAGCGCGGCCCTTCACATGATCGTCGGGGACGAAGCCCCAGTAACGGCTGTCGCTGCTCTGGTCGCGGTTGTCGCCCATCATGAAATAGTGTCCCGCGGGAACAGTGCAGCTGAAACCGTCGTCATTGTATTCGCAATTCCCACGGTGAGCGAACTGCCGGACCTGCGCGAGATCGACCGGAGGCTGCGCCGGAACCACCATCATCTGGTGGGGCTTCTCGCCCAGCTTCTCGAGGAAGGTGGGCAGCCTCAGGTAGTTGAGCTCCCCGTCGGTGTAGAACCCGGCGGGCTGCACCGGCACCTCCCCGCCGTTCACCGTGAGGCGCTTGTCGCGGTAGGCGACCTTGTCGCCGGGCGTGCCGACGACGCGCTTGATGTAATCGACGCTGGGATCGGCGGGATAGCGGAACACCACGACGTCGCCGCGCTTCACCGGCCCGACCTCGACCATCTTCCGGTTCAGCACCGGCAGGCGGATGCCGTAGACGTACTTGTTCACCAGGATGAAGTCGCCCACCAGCAGCGTGGGCTTCATCGAGCCCGACGGGATCTTGAACGGCTCGACCCAGAACGAGCGGATCAGGAACACCACCACGATCACCGGGAAGAAGGCGCGCGCCATGTCGACCACGACCGGCTCGGCCGCGTCGCTGGTGCGCCGCAGGCGCGCCCAGCGGGCGTCGAAAAGCCAGATGAGGCCGGTGATCACCGCGGCCAGCAGCAGCACCGCGGCGAAGTCGGTGAACTTGAGGAGGAGCCCCATGGAGGCGATGAAGAGCACCGGCCATGCCACTTCCAGGATCCCCTTGCGGGTATCGGAGCGCTCCGCCCCGCCCCGCCGCGCGATCCAGTCCCAGACGATCACCACGGCGCTCGCGCCCGCGGCGATCATCGCGATCAACTCCCAGTCGAGTCCACCTTGAGGCATCCCCGCTATCTCCTTACGATGTTCTTGTCGGCCGACGTTGAGCGGCGCCTTGCGTCCGCTCCAACGCCGTTCCCGCTGTCCGCGTCATTTTGATTCCACCTGAAGTATGGCCAGGAAGGCCTCCTGTGGAATCTCAACATTCCCCACTTGTTTCATGCGCTTCTTGCCCGCCTTCTGCTTCTCCAGGAGCTTCCTCTTGCGGCTGATGTCGCCGCCGTAGCACTTCGCGAGCACGTTCTTGCGCAGCGCCTTGATGCTCTCGCGCGCGATGATGTTGGAGCCGATCGCCGCCTGCACCGCGATGTCGAACATCTGGCGGGGGATCAGTCCGCGCATGCGCGAGGCGAGGTCGCGCCCGCGGTACGGCGCCGTCTGGCGGTGCACGATGAGCGACAGCGCGTCGACCTTGTCGCCGTTGATGAGGATGTCGAGCCGCACCAGGTCCCCGGCGCGGAACTCACGGAACTCGTAGTCGAGCGACGCGTAGCCGCGCGAGTTGCTCTTCAGCTTGTCGAAGAAGTCCATCACGATCTCGTTCAGCGGCATGTCGTAGGTGAGGATCACCTGCCGCCCCACGTACTGCATGTTCACCTGGGCTCCGCGCTTCTCGTTGCAGAGCGTCATCACCGCGCCCACGTACTCGTGCGGCATGATGATTGTCGCGCGGATGATCGGCTCGCGGATCTCCTCGATGAACGAGGGATCGGGAAGCTTGGAGGGGTTCTCGATCGAAGTCGTCGTACCGTCCTTGGTGACCACCTCGTAGACCACCGTCGGCGCGGTGGTGATGAGCGACATGTCGTACTCGCGCTCGAGGCGCTCCTGCACGATGTCCATGTGCAGCAGGCCGAGGAAGCCGCAGCGGAAACCGAAGCCGAGCGCCTGCGAGGTCTCCGGCTCGTAGCGCAGGCTCGAATCGTTCAGCTGCAGCTTGGCGAGCGCGTCGCGCAGGCCCTCGTACTGGTTCGATTCCACCGGGTAGAGCCCGGCGAACACCTGCGGCTGGATCTCCTTGAAGCCCGGCAGCGCCTCGGCCGCGGGTCGATCGGCGTGCGTCACCGTATCGCCCACCTTGGCGTCCTTGAGGACCTTGATGCCGGCGATCATGAAGCCCACGCCGCCGGCCGAGAGCGAGTCGCGGGCCACCGACTTGGGCGTGAAGACGCCGACCTGCTCGACCAGGTGCAGCGCTCCGGTGGCCATCAGCTTGATGCGGTCCTTCGGCTTCAACACGCCGTCGACCACGCGCACCAGCATCACCACGCCGACGTAGTTGTCGAACCAGGAGTCGATCACCAACGCCTTCAGCGGCGCCTCGGGGTCGCCCTTGGGCGGCGGGATGCGGGCGATGACCGCCTCGAGCACGTCGTCGATGCCCTCGCCCGTCTTGGCGCTGCAGCGCACCGCGTCCGAGGCGTCGATGCCGATCACTTCCTCGATCTCCTGGATCACGCGCTCGGGCGCGGCCGAGGGAAGATCGATCTTGTTCAGCACCGGGACCACGTCGACGCCCAGCTCGGTCGCGGTGTAGCAGTTGGCGACGGTCTGCGCTTCCACGCCCTGCGAGGCATCCACTACCAGCAGCGCGCCCTCGCAGGCCGAGAGCGAGCGCGAGACCTCATAGGAGAAGTCCACGTGGCCAGGGGTGTCGATCAGGTTGAGGTCGTACTCGCGCCCATCGCGCGCCTTGTAGCGCAGCGCCGCGGTCTGCGCCTTGATGGTGATGCCGCGCTCGCGCTCAAGGTCCATCGAGTCGAGCACCTGCGCTTCCATTTCACGGTCCGACAGCCCGCCGCAATACTGGATGAACCTGTCGGCCAGCGTCGACTTGCCGTGGTGGATGTGCGCGATGATCGAAAACTTGCGGATGTGGTCTTGGGACATGGATAAACGAAAAGGGTGCCCGAGGCACCCTTCGTGGAACACCGGTCATTTTACCGCAAGCCGGGTGCGCAAGGCCTCCAGGTCGAGGAAGTAG
>JBKJTM010000530.1:0-3992 GCA_046590805.1 Usitatibacter sp. | reverse complement strand
ACATCACCCTGATGAACGAGAACTACCCCCACCCCGGGCTGCAGGAAGGCGCGCGCGAGGGAATCCTGAAGGGCATGTACCGGCTTTCCGACGCGGGCGAGGCCAAGGGCCCGCGGGTGCAGCTCCTCGGCAGCGGCACCATCCTGCGCGAGGTGATGGCGGCCGCGGAGCTCCTCAAGAAGGACTTCGGCGTAGCCGCGGACGTGTGGAGCTGCCCGAGCTTCAACGAGCTGCGCCGCGACGGCATCGACTGCGCGCGCTGGAACCTGCTGCATCCGACCGACAAGCCGCGCGCCTCGCACGTCGAGCAGTGCCTCGCGCCCACCAAGGGCCCGGTGATCGCGTCCACGGACTACATGCGCACCTTCGCCGACCAGATCCGCGAATTCGTGCCGCGCCGCTACAAGGTCCTCGGCACCGACGGCTTCGGGCGCAGCGATTCGCGCGACAACCTGCGCCGCTTCTTCGAGGTGAACCGCTTCTTCGTCGCGGTCGCGGCGCTGAAGGCGCTCGCCGAGGATGGCGAGGTGCCGGCGGCGAAGGTCGCCGAGGCGATCAAGAAGTACGGCATCGACGCGGGCAGGCCCGCGCCCTGGACCGTCTGAAGCCCGGCGAGCGCCAAGAACCAACAACGAGGAGAAGAACGTTGGCCGCAATCGAGGTGATGGTCCCTGACATCGGCGACTTCAAGGATGTGCCCGTGATCGAGGTGCTGGTGAAACCCGGCGACGTGGTGAAGAAGGACGACTCGCTGGTGGTGCTCGAGAGCGACAAGGCGACGATGGAAGTGCCCGCGCCCACGGCCGGCACGGTGAAGGAGATCCGCGTCAAGCTGGGCGACCGTGTGAGCCAGGGCACGGCGATCGTGACGCTCGAGCAGGGCGCCTCGGCGGCAGCGCCCGCCGCGAAGGAAGCGGCATCCGCCAAGGAGCCGGCCGCAACGCCGGCGCCTGCGCCCGCGCCGCAGCCGAAGGCGGCACCGGCAACCGCGCCCGCGGCGGCGGCGCCGCCCGCCCCCGCGCAGGCACACGCGCCAGCTGACGCGCTGCCGCCGATGGAGAGCCGCGGCGCGCTGGCCCACGCGAGCCCCGGCGTGCGGCGCTTCGCGCGCGAGCTCGGCGTCGACCTGGCACTCGTCAAGGGCTCCGGGCCCAAGGCCCGCATCCTCAAGGAGGATATCCAGGGATTCGTGAAGGGTGCGCTCGCGGGCGGCGGTGCATCCGCGGCCTCCGCGCCCGCCGGCGGCGGCATGGCCCTCGGGCTTCCCGCCTGGCCCAAGGTCGATTTCGCCAAGTTCGGTCCGATCGAGGCCAAGCCCCTCACCCGCATCCAGAAGATTTCCGGGCCGGCGCTCGCGCGCAACTGGGTGATGATCCCGCACGTCACCCAGTTCGACGAGGCCGACATCACCGAGCTCGAGGCTTTCCGCGCGAAGGTGAACGAGGAGAACGCCAAGGCGGGCTTGAAGGTCACCCCGCTCGCCTTCCTCGTCAAAGCCGTGGTCGCCGCGCTGAAGAAGTACCCGACGCTCAACAGCTCGCTCGACGGCGAGAATCTCATCGTGAAGCAGTACTGGAACATCGGCTTCGCGGCGGATACGCCCAACGGGCTGATGGTGCCGGTGATCAAGAACGCCGACCAGAAGGGCGTGATGGAGATCGCCCGCGAGAGCGGCGAGCTCGCGGCGAAGGCCCGCGAAGGCAAGCTCGGCCCCGCCGACATGCAGGGTGGCACCTTCTCGATCTCGTCGCTGGGCGGCATCGGCGGCACCGCGTTCACGCCGATCGTCAACGCCCCCGAGGTCGCGATCCTCGGAGTCTCCAAGGCGGGAATGAAGCCGGTGTGGGACGGCAAGCAGTTCGCGCCGCGCCTCATGATGCCGCTGTCGCTTTCGTACGATCACCGCGTGGTGGACGGCGCCCTCGGCGCGCGCTTCACCGCGTTCCTCGCCCAGGTCATCGCCGACCCGCGGCGCGCGCTGCTCTAGGACGCCCCATGGCCGCCATCGAGATCAAGGTCCCCGACATCGGCGACTTCAAGGACGTCCCCGTCATCGAGATCCTGGTGAAGCCGGGCGACGCGGTGCAGAAGGAGGATTCGCTGGTCACGCTCGAATCCGACAAGGCGACGATGGAGGTGCCCTCCACTCACGCCGGCGTCGTGAAGGAAGTGCGCGTGAAGCTGGGCGACAAGGTGGCGCAGGGCACGGTGATCGCGACGCTGGAGACGGCCCAGGCGGCGAAGACCGAGGCCCAGTCAGCGACACCCGTCGCCGCGGCGAAGGCCGGAGACCCGTCAACGACACCCGTCGCCGCGGCGAAGGCCGGAGACCCCTCAACGACACCCGTCGCTCCGCCGAAGGCCGGAGACCCGTCAACGACACCCGTCGCCGCGGCGAAGGCCGGGGCCCAATCGCCATCCGACGTCCGCCAGGCCCTCAAATCCACCCTCGCGAGCCTCGACGCCGACCATCACGCCGAAGTCCTGGTGCTGGGCGCTGGCCCCGGAGGCTACACCGCGGCCTTCCGAGCCGCCGACCTCGGCAAGAAGGTGGTGCTGGTCGAGCGTTACGCGACGCTGGGCGGCGTCTGCCTGAACGTCGGCTGCATCCCGTCGAAGGCGCTGCTGCATGCCGCGAAGGTGATCGCCGACGCCGAGGAGGGCGCGCACATGGGCGTCACCTTCGGGGCGCCCAAGATCGAGATCGACGGCATCCGCAAGTTCAAGGACGGCGTGGTCGGCAAGCTCACCAAGGGCCTCACCGGCCTCGCCAAGGGGCGCAAGGTGACGGTGCTCGAGGGCAAGGCGCAGTTCGCCTCGCCGCAGACGCTCGAAGTGGAGACGAAGGAGGGCCTCAAGGTGGTCTCGTTCGACCACTGCATCATCGCCGCGGGCTCCCAATCGACGCGCATCCCGGGCTTCCCCTATGACGATCCGCGCCTCATGGATTCGACCGGCGCGCTCGAGCTGAAGGACGTCCCGAAGCGGCTCCTCATCATCGGCGGCGGCATCATCGGCCTCGAGATGGCGACGGTGTACGACGCGCTCGGCTCGAAGGTGAGCGTGGTGGAATTCATGGACCGCCTCATCCCCGGCGCCGACCCCGACATCGTCAAGCCGCTCGCCAAGCGCATCGAGAAGCGCTACGAGAAGATCATGCTCAAGACCAAGGTGGCGCGCATCGAGGCGTTGCCGGAGGGTTTGCGCGCGCACTTCGAGACCGCCGATGGGGGCCCCGCGCCCGCGGCGGAAACCTACGACCGCGTGCTGCTCGCCGTGGGGCGCCGCCCCAACGGCAACAACATCGGCGCCGACAAGGCGGGCATCACCGTAAACGAGCGCGGCTGGATCCCCGTCGACCGGCAGATGCGCACCAACGTGCCGCACATCTTCGCGATCGGCGACATCGTCGGCGAGCCGATGCTCGCGCACAAGGCGACGCACGAGGGCAAGCTCGCCGCCGAGGTGATCGCCGGCATGGAGCATCACGCCTGGGAGGCGCGCACCATCCCGAGCGTCGCGTACACCGACCCCGAGGTCGCCTGGATGGGATTGCAGGAGCCGGAGGCGAAGGCGCAGGGCATCGAGTACGAGAAGGCGGTCTTCCCGTGGGCGGCCAGCGGGCGCGCGCTCGGCATGGGCCGCGAGGAGGGCCTCACCAAGGTGCTCTACGAGAAGGGCAGCAAGCGCATCCTGGGCGCCGGCATCGTCGGCGTGAACGCGGGCGAGCTGATCTCGGAGGCGGTGCTCGCCCTGGAGATGGGCGCCGACGCCGAGGACATCGGCCTCACCATCCACCCGCACCCGACGCTTTCGGAGACCTTCTTCTTCACCGCCGAGATCGCCGAAGGCTCGATCACCGACATGATGCCCGCGAAGAAGTGAGTCCCGCGGTCTCCCCGGTCGACGCGCAGGCCGCGCAGGCCTTCGCCGCGGCCCGCGAGCCCGCTCAGGCCGCTGCCGCGGTGGTTCGGTTCCACGCACGCGTGGAC